>JADZEM010000083.1 GCA_020850535.1 Chloroflexota bacterium | reverse complement strand
CGTCCAGCGCGACGGTCAGGTTGCCACGGGCGAACGAGATCGGCTCCTCCAGATCCACGACGCGCCACGCAGCGACGGCCACCGGGACCACCAGCCCCGGCGCCAGTGCCGCCAGCACCCGTCGCCCGCCCGGGCCAAACCGAACGTACAGGGCGCGTGGGTCGCGTGGTGCGATGCTGGTCAGGCACCCGCCCACCGACGCCAGCCCGACCATCCCGGCCTGCGCCCGCGTGAGGACCGCTTCGACCAGCCGATCCGGCTCCCAGAGCGCCCGGCTGCCGATGAACAGATCGCGCGTGGTAGCGGCGTCGATCAGGGCCGTGTCGGCGGGCGTCCCATCCAGCAGGATGTCGAGCCGCTTGGCCCGGCTGGTGACCAGTTCGGGATCGACCGCCCCGCTCGCCAGGGTCGCCGCCGCCAGCCCTGCCACCGTCCCCTCGACCATCGTCGAGAAGACGTTGTTGGTGCCGGTCGAGATCGGAAGCAGGGGCACGTCGCCGCTGCCGGCTGCTACGGCCCGGTTGGTGCCGTCGCCGCCGAGCGTGATGATGCAGGCTGCGCCGCGCTCGGCCATCCGGCGGGCGGCCTCCGCCGAATCGCGCGGGGAGCCGGTCGCCGGCATGTCGAGCACCTCGGCCTCCAGCGAGACGTGCAGGCCGTCGAGCGCCCGCACCCCGAGCGCGTCGGTGTCCGGCATGATGAGGACGTGCGCGCGGCCCAGTGTGCCCCCGAGCGCGTCCACCGCCCGGATGGCGCGCCGCAGGATGTTCGCCTTCTCGCTGGTGTCGAACACCGAGCCCTGCGCGACGAGGCGGCGGATGTCCTTGCCCGAGGCCGGGTTGGCGATGATGCCGATGATGCCGTTGCTCATGGTCGTGTGGACCGGGCGGCGGCCCGGCCCCTCCCCGGCTCACACCTTGCGGTGCGAGCCGTGAATGAGCGGGATCTCCCGAACAGCCAGCCCGGGAGATCCTGCGTCTGGCCGCGCGGGTCTAGCCGGCCGCCATCGCCATCGTCGGCGTCTCAGCCGACACCGGCAGGCCCATTGCCGTCTGGGCGGCCCGCACGATGGCGGATGCCGAGGGCACGTACAGGTCTTCCAGGGCCGGGCTGAACGGCACGATGGCGTGCGGCGCGGTCACCACCTGGGGCGGCCCGTCCAGGAAGTCGAAGGCCTGGGTTGCGGCGAGCGTTACCAGGTCGCCAGCGATGCTGCAGCGTGGGTTGTCCTCATCCACGACCACCAGCCGATGGGTCTTCCGGATCGACTGCAGCAGCGTCTCGGTGTCAAGCGGCGAGAGGGTGCGCGGATCGACCACCTCCGCCTCGACGCTGTGCTCGCGGGCCAGCCGCTCGGCGGCCTCCAGCGCCAGCATCACCATCCGACCGACGGCGATGATGGTCAGGTCGGTCCCGGTCCGCTTGATGTCGGCCTTGCCCAGCGGGATGACGTACTCGCCCTCGGGCACTGGCCCCTTCGCGTTGTAGAGCACTTTGTGCTCGAAGAAAATCACCGGATCGTCATCGCGGATGGCGGCGGCGAGCAGGCCCTTGGCGTCGGCTGGGGTGGACGGGACGACCGTCTTCAGGCCCGGCATGTGGGTGAAGACGGAGTAGTGACAGCCGGAGTGCTGCCCGGCCGCCCTGGCCCCGGCGCCGATCATGGTCCGGATCGTGACCGGGACGCGCGCCTTCCCGCCGAACATGTAGCGGAGCTTGGCACCCTGGTTGAAGATCTGATCCATACAGACGCCGAGGAAGTCCACGAACATCAGCTCGGCGATCGGGCGCAGGCCGGTGGCCGCCGCCGTCATGGCCGCGCCGATGAACGCCGACTCGCTGATCGGCGTGTCCAGGACGCGCTCGCGCCCGAACTCCTGCACCAGCCCGTGGGAGACGCCCATCACGCCGCCCCAGGCCTCCTTTCCTTCCCCTTCGATATGCGACAGACGCGCACCGCCAGCGACGTCCTCGCCGATCAAGACGACATTCGGGTCGCGCCGCATCTCGAGGCGCATGGCCTCGTTGATGGCGTCGCGGAACGTGATGACACGGTCCGTCATGATGCTCTCCCGTCAGGCGTTGTTGGCGTGTCAGACGTTGGTGAGGCCTCAGGCGTCGGCGACGTCTCAGGCGTAGGTGACGTCTCAGGCGTAGGTGACGTACACGTCGGTCAGCAGCTCGGATGCGGCAGGGTACGGATCCTCCTTGGCCTTCGTCACTGCCAGCTCGACGGCCTCGGTCGCCCGCTGCTCGATCCGGTCGAGGTCTTCCGGGCTGATCAGGCCGCGCTCGACGACGCGCTTGCGGAACTGCGTGAGGGGATCTCGACGGCGGTACTCCTCCAACTCCCGCGGCGTGCGATACAGGATCGCGTCGCCCTGGAAGTGGCCGTAGTACCGGAACGCCCGTGCTTCGATCAGCGAGGGGCCCTCACCGCGACGTGCCCGCGCAATCGCCTCGCCCACCGCCTCGTGCACGGCGAAGATGTCGCAGCCGTCGATGAGCAGGCCGGGCATGTTGTAGGCCGAACCACGCTCGGCGATGTCCTTGGCCGCGCAGTGGTAGAACCACGGCGTGCTCTCGGCGAACAGGTTGTTCTCGCAGACAAACACGATAGGCAACCGCCAGATGCTCGCGAGGTTCATCGCCTCGTGCATCGTGCCCTGCTCGGCTGCGCCGTCCCCGAAGAAGCAGAGCGTGACCGCGCCGGTCTTCTGCAGCTTGTTGGTCAGGGCTGCGCCGCAGGCCATCGGGCCGCCGCCGCCGACGATGCCGTTCGCGCCGAGCATCCCCTTGTCCACATCGGCGATGTGCATCGAGCCGCCCTTGCCCTTGCAGGCGCCGGTCGCCTTCCCGAACAGCTCGGCCATCATCGGCGCGACCGGGACGCCCTTGGCGATACAGTGGCCGTGGCCGCGATGGGTGCTGGTGATGGTGTCCCGGTCGGTCAGGTGGGCGCACGCCCCGACGGCAATCGCCTCCTCGCCGGCGTACAGGTGCACGAATCCGGGCAGCAGGCCCTCGGCGAACAGCTCCGCCACCCGATCCTCGAACGTCCGAATGAGCGTCATCCGCTCGTACATCCAGATGAGCGTCTCTCGTGTCAGCTCAGCCATGCGATCCTCCAGTCAGACGCCGACCGCGGAGTGGCTGGGCGCCAGTGGCCCTGGCAGCGAGCGGGGTGGTGGGACCGCCGCGGGGCGCGGCAGTGGCCGTTGCCGTGACGGCCGCTGCTGGCGGCGATGGCGGTCCTCCGACGGTGGCGGTCCGCCGGCCCATGCCGCTGCTGGCCTGCATGACGCCTGGCTCCGAGGGTATCGTGACACGCGGACCTGACCGGTCAGGTTGCCGAAGGTAACCCTGACGTCAACGTTTTGCCGTGCCAGTCAACCCGTTGCGTTGATTCGGGGTCAGCAGTCGCCTCTCGCCTGCACTGATGTCCCGACGCTGCGCCCGAGCCTACGTCCCTCTGGACTCCAAGAACTCCAGGAACCGCGCCACGGTCAGCACCTCGATTCCGTACCCACGACGCACGTCCTCAGGCATGACCTGATTCACGTCTCGCCACACGCTCCTGACGGGCTTCCTCGGATGCGAGGGTGATCTCGTACTCGATCTCGTCGGGAGTCAGCTCCGTGGGAACCCGTGCACGGATCCTTGCGAGGGCAGCCTCAACCTCGGAGGTCTACTCGCCGGACTCGCCTTCGGCTTCGACCTCGCGGCGCAGCACCTCGTTCAGCCGCTCGCCCAGCCGATGAAGCACCGGCGCCTCGGCCCCCGCTCGCGCAGCAATGGCAAGCTGTGCCTCCAGCGTCTCCTGCTCGGCAATCGCGGCGAGCATCTGTTCAAGGTCACGATGGTGCATCAACATCGCTCGCGCCCTCCTCTCTCAGCTGTGGGGGCTGGCCCGTCGGGCCGCCGTCGAGCATCCGCAGCAGCACCAGCGAGCGGTCCACCAGGTCGTAGATCGTCCCGCCATCATGGATGGTGCTGCCGGGCACGATTGCTGGCCGCGCCGTATCGACGAGCACGTCCCAGCGGTCGGCGACCAGCCCGACGTTCGGCAGCGTGAACGGCGCGGCCTCGCCAGACGGGTTGAGCAGCAGCAGCAGCGTGTCCCCGACAATGCCCCGCCCACGTTCGTCCAGCTCGTTGATGAGCGAGCCGACCATCAGCAGGCCGATGGCCCGAGACGCCACGGTGCTCCAGGCTTCGTCGTGGATCTCCAGGCCGCTCGGATCGAGCCAGGTCAGGTCTTTGGCCTCGCTTCCCCGAATATGGCGGCCCTGGAAGAAGTGCCGGCGGCGCAGGACCGGTTGTTCGTGACGAATCTGGATGATGCGCTGCACGAACTGGAGCAGGTGGCGCTGTGACTCGTCCAACCGCCAGTCCAGCCAGGACAGTTCGCCGTCGTGGCAATAGGCGTTGTTGTTCCCCAGCTGCGTCCGCCCGATCTCGTCGCCGTGCGAGAGCATCGGGACGCCCTGCGAGAAGGCGAGGGTCGCCAGGAAGTTGCGCTGCTGCCGCCAGCGCAGGTCGGCGATGGCAGGGTCGTCCGTCGGCCCCTCGACGCCGTAGTTGCAGGCCAGGTTGTTGGTCTCGCCGTCGCGGTTGTTCTCGCCGTTGGCCTCGTTGCGCTTCTGCTCGTAGGACACCAGATCGGCCAGTGTGAAGCCGTCATGGCAGGTCACGAAGTTGATGCTGGCGTATGGCCGCCGACCGTCATCCTGGTACAGGTCCGAGGAGCCGGTCAGGCGAAACGCCAGCTCTCCAAGACGGCCGGGATCGCCGCGCCAGAGCCGGCGGACGGCGTCTCGGTACTGGCCGTTCCACTCGGTCCAGAGGACCGGGAAGTTCCCGACCTGATAGCCACCCTCGCCAACGTCCCACGGCTCGGCGATCAGCTTGACGCGAGACAGCACCGGATCCTGGTGGATGATGTCGAAGAAGGCCGAGAGCCGGTCCACCTCGTGCAGGCCGCGCGCCAGCGCCGACGCCAGATCGAAGCGGAAGCCGTCCACGTGCAACTCGCCGACCCAGTAGCGGAGACTGTCCATGATCAGCTTGAGGACCTGCGGATGGCCGGCGTTGAGGCTGTTGCCGGTGCCGCTGTAGTCCACGTAGTAGCGGGGGCGGCCATCGGCAAGGCGGTAGTAACTCTGGTTGTCGATGCCCCGGAAGCTGAGCGTGGGACCGAGGTGATGCCCCTCTGCCGTGTGGTTGTAGACCACGTCCAGGATGACCTCGATGCCGGCCGCATGCAGGGCTTTGACCATCGCCTTGCACTCGCCAACCACGCCAGACGGCTCGTGCGCCGACGCGTAGCGGGCCTCTGGCGCGAAGAATCCGAGGGTGTTGTAGCCCCAGTAGTTCTTGAGGCCGCGCCGCACCAGTTTGTGCTCGTCCACGAAGGCGTGGATCGGCTGCAGCTCGATGGCCGTGACGCCGAGCCGCTGCAGATGCGCGACGGCGGCTGGCGACGCCAGGCCGGCGTAGGTTCCGCGCAGCTCCGGCGGCACGTCCGGATGTCGCCGGGTGAATCCCTTGACGTGGGCCTCGTAGATGACCGACCGATACCAGGGGACATCCGGCGGCGCGTCGTCGCCCCAGTCAAATGCCGGATCCACGACCACCGAGAGCGGCTTGCCCCAGGCGTCATCCTCCTCGTCCATGACGAGGTCGGCGTCGGGATCGGGGCCGGGGCGGTGTCCGAAGATCGGCGCGGTCCAGTCGACGCCTCCGGCCAGCGCCCGCGCGTACGGATCGATCAGCAGCTTGTTCTCGTTGAAGCGGTGGCCTTCCCGCGGGCGCCATGGCCCGTGCACCCGGTAGGCATAGAGATCGCCCGGCTGGACCTCGGGGACGTAGCCGTGCCAGACGTAGGCGGTGCGCTCGGGCAGGTGGATGCGCTCCAACTCGATGTCGGCCTGCGCGTCCGAGAACAGGCACAGCTCGACGTTGGTCGCGTGCTCGGAGTAGATCGCGAAGTTCACCCCATGGCCGTCCCAGGTCGCGCCGAGCGGGAACGGACGGCCCGGCCAGATCTTCATGGCAGCCTCCGAGACCACAAACGCCGCTGCCAGTTGGCAGCGGCGCCTTCACACCCTCAGCCAGAGTGTCCTGCAAGCGGGTTGCCGGGGAGGTTGCCGAGGGTGACTGGCGCGTTGCCCGGCAGACGGCGCGCGCCGGGCTGAATCTATCGTATCTGACAGGTTTTGACACCTCTCGCCACCCTCCTGACAGCCCAGCGGGCGCACAGTGAGACCAGGAGCAGCGTGCCTGTCGCGCTTCGACTACCAGGTTATGCACCTCGGGCCGCCGAGGCTGGCAACAGGGGGAGATCATGGACCCGTCAACACTCGTACACACGCAGTTGACCGCTGCCTGGAACGGCTGGTTCACCAGCCTGCTGGCGTCCTCACGGACGGCGACGGTCGTGGTGGTGGGCCTGCTGGTGGCGCTGATGGTCGTCGTCGAGATCGTCGAGCGAACGGTTCTCCGTCACGTCGTTGACGATCGGCCGACGCCGCCCGAGCCAGCCGCCCGGCCGGCCCTGACCGCGCTACCCCGAACGGACCCTGCCCCTGCGCCCCCCGAATGGCTGGCGCGCGCCGAACCTGCCATGATGTCCCTGGCCACGCGCCGGCCCGTCGCGAGCACGGCGCGCGTCAGCCTGGGGACCGATGTTCAACTGGTACACCGCGCCGACGTTCGCCACGTCGCTGCTGTTCTGCCTGCTGGCGGCCTACGTGGTGACGCGCAGTCGCCGCGATGCCGCCACGGTCGCCGCGGTTGTCGCCCTCATCTCGACTGCCGCCTACTTGCTTGGCGAAGCGATGGAGATGAACGCCCCGAGCCGCGACCTCTGGCTCATCTGGGGGCGTAGCCTCCGCTGGGGCGCGCCGGTCGCGCCGGCCGGCTGGTTCTGGCTCACCGCGCTCTTCCTGCGCGAGCAGGACAGCCCGACGATACGCCAGTTCCTGCGGCGCATCGGCTACCCGCTGGGCGGCATCCTGGCGGTCGGTTGCTTCGGCTTCACGGTCACGACGTACCTCGGCGATGCGCTCTGGAACTGGAGCGCCGCCACCTTCGAGGATGTCGATGGGCATGGCGTCCCCCGCTGGATCGCGCCGGTCGGTTGGATCTACCCCCTGTTCACGGCGTACCTCGTCCTGGCGGCCGGTGGCGTTGCCGCGAACCTGCTGCTGGCCTGGCGCGCGTCGCGCCGCGAGCGCGGTCACGGGCGGTTCTCGCTGCTGCTGTTGAGCCTCGCGCTGTTCATGCCCGAGTTCGGATCGCTGGTCGCCTACCACTGGCTCGGCCGGGCGCTGCCGACGTGGCTCAATCACCTGTCGCTGGCCGTGGCGATGGGCCTGATGGCGACCAGTGTCGCGGCGTACCACCATCTGCGCCACGGCCAGACCATTCGCGCCGATCTGGCGTATTTCGTCGCGACGTGGACCGTGCTGGGCGTCGGGTTTGTGCCGATCTTCCTGATGGTGAGCGGTGGATACAGCTTTCAGACCCTCGGGCTACTGGTGGTGACGACCCTGCTGATCCTGATCGGACACACGGTCAGCGAGCCGGTCCGCCGGGAGCTGGACCGGCTGTTCTTCGGCAGCGAGGTGCAGCGGCTGCGGTCAAGTCTCAGCCTCGTGGTGCAGGACGCGGCGCTGGCCCAGGACGAGACGTTTGGCGACTTGCTGACCCAGGCCAGGACCGAGCTTGACGAGGTCTCCGCCGAGCACATGGCCCGCCTCACCCAGGAGGCGCTTCGCCGCCTGAACGCCCCGGCGAGCCTCGCGGACAGCGCCCTTGCCGAGCGGCTGCCGGCCACGGTGGCGAGCGTGTTGCAGGCGGCCGGCCCCACGGACGGCGCACCCCTGGCGGCCGGCGCCGCCGCGGACGCCCCCACGGCGCTCGAACGCGCCCAGGCCTTGCGGACCGCGCTCTCGCAGGCTATCGACCGGCTGAAGCCCCCGGACGCCGAGCACGATCCGGGCGCGCCGGCGGCGCTGCAGTTTCACATCCTGCACGAGGCATATGTGCTCGGCCGGCCGAACCGACAGATCATGACGCGGCGCGGCATCAGCGAGAGCACCTTTCATCGCAACCGCCGTGAGGCTGTCGCGGTGCTGGCGCGCGAGCTTCATGAGCAAGAGGGGCGACTCCAGGCACAGGTCCAGGATGGCCTGAAGCGATAGGCATCTCTTGTCGCTTTATCGCGAGAGAGCGTGTACTAACCTGTCAGGTTCTCGTCAGGATTCGCACCGACGCGGGCGCGAGGCATCCCGCCCGGCCGCGCAGTGATGTTCCCGTATGCGAAGGTCTGCCTGAATGGCTGAAGGCCTGCCTAACCTGCCTGCGCCGCCGGGGGCACGATGACTGGCGGACATCCCAGCGTGGGATGGTGAGGACGGAGCCATGCGTTTAGGCGTCCGTGCCAAGCTCTTCATTGGATTCGGAGCAGTTCTCCTGCTGATGTGCGTGGTCGGCGGGGTCGGCCTGTACTTTCTCAGAGAGTCGTCCGGGGCGATCCACGAAATCTCGGAGACCGAAACTCCAGGCCTGATCGCCATTCTCGAAGCCCGGGATGACTTCCGCTCGATGCAGCGCGATACCCGCCAGATGATTCTGACCACGGGCGAGGCCGACGTGAAGGCGCTGGCCAGCTTCAAGGATGCTGACAAGACCTTCAACGATCACGTCGCGCTGCTCGACCGGATGTTGCAGACGGCGCAGGGCAAGGCCGTCCTGGCAGACCTGAAGGCGGCCTACGCGGCGTATCGCCCCGAGGCGCAGAAGGTCATCGACCTGGCCGAAAAGGATCAGATCGAAGCCGCGAACGCCCTGCTGCAAGGCCCGTCCGTCGCCGAGCCGAGCGCCCGCCTGTTGTCCGCCATCGACCGGCTGGTCGCCCAGAAGTCCGAGCGGCTGGCGGCAGTGGTCAGAGACGAAGAGGCGAGCGGCCGCATGGCCAACGCGATCGTGCTCAGCGCGCTGGCCGTCGCGGCGGTGCTCGGCCTGGGTATCGCGTATCTGATCTCCGGGGCCATTGCCCGGGGCGTCCACGACGTGCAGGTGACCCTGGACTCGCTCACGAACCGCTGCGCCACCGGCCTCGAGCGGGCGCTCGGCGCGATGGCGAACGGCGATCTGACCGTCGAGGTGGTCCCCGTCACGCCGCCTATCGCGCGCTACGGCACGGACGAGATCGGCGAGACCGCGCGGGTGACCAACCTGATGCGCGATAAGCTCGTCGCCACGATCCACGGCTACGAGCAGGCGCGTGCGGGCCTGCGGGCGGCCCTTGAGGAAGTTCGCGATGCCGCCCACGGTGTGGCTGGCACGTCTCAGCAGCTGGGGCAGGCTGCCAGCCAGACCAGCGAAGTGGTGCAGCATGTGACGGAAGCGGTCCAGCACGTGGCGCAGGGCTCGGAAGAGACCAGTATCGCCTCGCGCGGCACCAACGATGCCGTGGGGCAGCTTGGCGAGGCTATCGACGCCATCGCGAAGGGCGCCACGAGCCAGGCTCACCAGGTGCAGTCGGCGTCGAGCACGGCCGGGCAGATGGCGGCGGCGGTTGAAGAGGTGGCCAGCACGGCCCAGACGGTCGCAGCGGCCTCGCAGCAGGCCCGCACCTCGGCTGAGCAGGGCGCCCGGGCCGTTCGCGAGACCGTCGCCGGCATGGCCGAGATCGCTCAGGTGGTCACCTCGGCTGCGAACAAGGTCCACGAGCTGGGCAACCTGGGCGAGAAGATCGGGGCGGTGGTCGAGACCATCGACGATATCGCCGAGCAGACCAACCTGCTGGCCCTGAACGCGGCCATCGAGGCGGCCCGGGCGGGCGAGCACGGGCGGGGCTTCGCGGTGGTCGCGGACGAGGTCCGCAAGCTGGCCGAGCGCTCGCAGCGTGAGACCCGCGCCATCGCCGACCTGATCCGCGAGGTGCAGGCTGGCACTCGCGAGGCCGTGGGCGCGATGGAGCAGGGATCGAGCAAGGTCGAGGCCGGGTCGGCGCGTGCCGACGAGGCTGGCCGGGCGCTGGGCGAGATCCTGCGCGCGGTGAGCGTGACCGTCGATCAGGTGGCGCAGATCGCCTCGGCGGCGCAGGAGATGGCCGCGAACGCGCACGGCGTGGTTGAGGCGATGACCAGCGTGAGCGCCGTGGTCGAGGAGAACTCGGCGGCGACCGAGGAGATGGCAGCCCAGGCCGGGCAGGTGACGGCGTCGATCTCGTCGATCAGCCGGGCTGCTGCGAACAACAGCGCCGCGACCGAGGAGGTCTCGGCCTCGGCGGAGCAGATGTCGGCGCAGGTCGAGGAGATGAACGCCCAGGCCGAGGAGCTGGCGGCGACGGCCGAGCAGCTCAAGGGGCTGGTCGAGCGGTTCAAGATCGATGCGGAGAGCCGAGCAACGGCGCCCCGTCGGCCCGCCGAGCGGGCGTCGGCTCCGGCGCGCGGCGCGGCGGGCATTCGGCGGGTGGTCTAGCACCCGCCCCCAACCACCGGCACTCGGACAGGCCGGCGGTCAGAGACCGCCGGCCTGTCCGTGCGTCTGGCGTCCCTGAACGGCCTGCCCAGGCGGCCTCTTGCCGTGCGAGTGCCGCATCCGGACGGTTTTGTCCCAGAATGGACGCCGAGATTGTCCCAACGCAGGCCAGGACTGCGTTACCCTATGCACGGAGGGGATGGCCTGCACAGCGCGTTGCTCGAGGGGGGCGGCGCACTGCTCAATTTTCGTGATGGGGAGTCATCATGGTCCAAGCAATCGCCGTTGCGCCTGGGGAGCTGGCGCAGGCGGCCGTATCTGACGTGGTCTGGGAACAGGCCAACGCGCTGATCCAGGCGCACGATCCGCAGCCGCGTGTTGGGCGGCGGCGGACCAGCCAGCGACAGATTCTCGTCGCGATTGCCTACCGCGAGCTGACCGGCTGCGGCTGGAACCAGCTGCCGCGCGAGCTGGGCGACGACAGTACCGTGCACCGCACGTACAAGCGGTGGCAGCGGCTCGGGATTCTGGACGGGCTGCTGGCGACGCTGAGCCTCGACCGAGCGGGGTACCGCGCGCCGGCCTGATCTGGCCGACAACGTCTCGCGGAGCGGTGGTGCTGCCTGTCGCCGTCAGGAGGAGGCCGGCAGCGCCGTCGATCCAGGAGCGCCCGGGACGGTTTGAGCGGCCCGCCCGGGCGGGCGGCGACACGGCTCGTGGCCTGTCAGTCGTGAACGACCGAGTTGGACCTCTGCCGACGCTTCCCCCGTCATCCCGAGCGAAGCGACCCATTCGGCATGCTCAGGGCAAGCCCGATGATCCTCCCCCGTTATCCCAAGCGAGGTGAGGCTGCTCCCTTCACCGTCATCCCGAGCGGAGTGAGCGTGCGAACGCAGTCGAGGGATCTTCCTCACGCTACAGAAGGAGAAGATCCCTCTCCACTCCGCTCGTGCCTCGCCGCAGTCGGGATGACGGAGGGGAGGTCGTTCCTCGCTGCTGTCAGGTTGACGATGGGCACCGAGCAACTCTGCGATTCACGCTTGCCGAGCCGCTAGCCGGCGACCCGCCGCAGCAGATCGAGCGCGTTCTGCCCGGCGATCTTGCGGATCTGGGGGTCGTCGTACCCCCGCGCGATCAGTCCGCGAACGATGTTCGCGCCGTCGGCCGGCGATTCCAGCCCGTTCAGGTACGGTGCGGGGAACGGGCGGTCGGTTGCGCCTCGGTAGAGCGCCTGCCGGTGAAAGCCGACGTGGTCGCCGATCAGCGTGTCGGTGCCGATGCCGACGTGCTCGACGCCCAGCCGCTTGACCAGGTAGTCGTACTGGTCGAGGACGCAGGAGATGTCCTGGTCTGGCGCGCTGCTGAGCGAGTTGGGCACGGCAGTGACGCAGACGAGGCCGCCGCGCTCGGCGCAGGCCACGAGCTCGGCGTCGTCGCGGGTGCGCTGGGTGGGCCAGACGGCCCTGGCAGCGTTGTGGCTGAAGATGACGGGGGCTTGCGAGTGCTCGATGGCTTCAAGGGCCGTCCGCTGCCCGGCGTGTGAGAGATCGACGATCATGCCAAGCTCGTTCATGCGCCGGACGGCGAGCATGCCCAGCTCGCTGAGGCCGCCGTCGGCGCGCTCGGTCTGCCCGTCGCCGACGTAGGTCTTGCGGGCGTAGGTCAGGCCCGCCAGCCGGACGCCCAGCCCGAAGAGCACGTCGATGTGGTGCAGGTGCGCGCCCATCGCCAGGTGCTCGACGGTCGGGAGGAACCCGACCACCCCGCGCTGCTGGGCCGCGAGGATGTCCTCCGCGCTGGCGACCTTGACGACCTCGTCAGGGTGGTGGGCCAGGTCCGCGAGCATCAGCGCGATCTCGGTGACGAGGTCCGAGAAGTCGACCAGCGAGAGGTCTTCGGTGAACCCCATCGTGCTGAGGCCGTTGGCCGTGGCGACGGTAGACCAGCCGCCGGCTCGGGCCGCCTCGTAGCCCCAGGCGTACTCGCGGCTGCGGAAGTACGCGAACAGGTCGTCAATCGGCTCGGTCAGCACCTGGACGTGCTGATGCATGTCGAGCATGAGGAGGCCGTCCAGCAGCCGTTCGAAGCGCAGCTCCTGCTCGCGATCCAGCGGGACGCGCATCGAGGGCACCCGGCCGACCTGTGCCGCCAGGGTGAGAGCGTCGCTCCGGGCCATGGCCGTTGCCTCCTGACTGACAGCGTCGGGGGCAACGGTAGCATGCTCGACCAGCCCCACGGTAGCAACGACACCGGCGTCGCAGGGCGATTGCATGTTGATGTCGTCGTGCCGCCGCGTCGGGGCTTGAAAGCCCCGCCTACACTCATGCAGTCGCTGCGCGACGCCCCGGTCTCACCAGACGACGCCGTTTCCGGTGTCCGTCGCGCAGCGACGGAATGACTGTAGGCGGGGGTTTCAACCCCCGACCGCCCGTTCCATGATGCTTCGGGGACACCAATGAACATGCAATCGCCCTGAGTCACGAACCAGGGCGATTGCATGTTGATGTCGTCGTGCCGCCGCGTCGGGGCTTGAAAGCCCCGCCTACGATCCTGCAGTCGCTGCGCGACGCTCCAGTCGCACCAGTGCCTGCCG
>JADZEM010000082.1 GCA_020850535.1 Chloroflexota bacterium | reverse complement strand
GCCACCAGCCCCACCTACTGGGCCGAGCACCTGCGGGCGGCGGTGCGCTTCGGCGATGGGCTCGCCAGCCTGCTCGACGAGCCGTCCCGCCTGCTGCTGGAGGTGGGGCCGGGCCAGACGCTCGCTCGGCTGGCCCGGCGTCACCCGGCTCGTCAGCCCGCCCAGACGGCCGTCTCGACGCTGCCCCACCCCACCGACCGTCAGTCCGACCTGGACAGCGCCTTGCTGGCGGCTGGACGGCTCTGGGCGGCCGGCGTCCCGCTCGACCCCTCGGGCCTCTGGCCGGCTGGGGGCCACCGCGTGGCGCTGCCCACCTATCCCTTCGAGCGCCAGGAACACTGGATCGACGCGGTCGCGCCCACGGCGGTTGACACTGGCGCGCTTCCACGACGAATGGACCCGACCGACTGGCTGTACGCGCCATCGTGGCGGCGAGTAGCCCGCACGGTCGGCGGCCGTGCGGCAACGAGGCTGAGGGCGGAACAGCGCTGGCTGCTCTTCTGCGACACCGAAGGACTCGGCTTACGCCTGGCCAAGCGGCTGCGCGCGGCCGGGCAGCAGGTCGCCTGCGTGACCCCGGGCGTGGGCTTCTCGTTTGACGGCGGCGATGCATATACCCTGGACCCCGCCTACAGGTCGGGCTACAGCGACCTGCTGGCAGCGCTGCGGGACAGCGACGGGCTACCCGAGCGGATCGTCCATCTCTGGTCGGCGACCGCCGAGCCCGACGCCCCGGCAGCCGACACCCCGGCAACTGACGCCCCGGACCAGATGGCGCTAGAGCGCGGCTTCTACAGCCTGCTCTACCTGGGGCAAGCCCTGGGCGAGCAACCTGGCGCGCAACCTGTTGAGTTGTCGGTAGTCACCCAGGCGATGCACGTCATCCTCGGCGACGAGACGGTGCAGCCCGAGCGGGCCGCCGTGCTCGGACCATGCAGGGTCATTCCCCAGGAATACCCGCACGTGAGCAGCCGGAGCATCGACGTCGGCCGAGTGCCAGCAGATGCAAAACAGATCGAGGAGCTGGTGGGACGATTGCTCGACGATCTCACTGGCGAGCCGTCGCGTGCGCCACTTGCCTATCGTGGGACGCATCGCTGGGTCCAGGCGTTCGAGCCGATCCAGGTAAGCGAAGAACCCCACCTGCGCGAGCGAGGGGTGTACCTGATCGTGGGTGGCCTCGGCGGGGTCGGGCTGGCGATCGCGCGGTACCTGGCGCAGACGGTCCAGGCCCGACTGGTCCTGGCTGGCCGGTCGGCGTTCCCATCCCCGGAGGCATGGGATGGCTGGCTGGCCGAGCACCCCGACGACGACCCCACCAGCGCACGGATCCGCCACCTGCGAGACCTGGAAGCCGCCGGCGGCGAAGTGGTGGTGGAGCGGGCTGACGTGACCGATCCGGCGGCGGTGGCGGGACTCGTCACACGGGTGCTAAACCGCTACGGCGGCCTGCACGGCGTGGTGCACGCGGCCGGCGTGCCGGGCGACGGGATCGTGCAGTTGAAGGCGCCCCAGGTGGCCGCAGCGGTCCTGGCGCCGAAGGTGGCCGGCTCGCTGGCGCTGGCGGCGGCGCTGCGGGACGTACCGGACTGCGACTTCCTGGTGCTGTGCTCCTCGCTGAGCGCGATCCTGGGGGGAGCCGGGCAGGTGGACTACTGCGCAGCCAATGCCTTCCAGGACGCACTCGCCAATGCCCGTGCCGAGCGCGCCGGCCGCCCCGGCCCCCGCATCCTCTCCATTAACTGGGATGCCTGGGAAGAGGCTGGCATGTGGGCGCGCAGTACCACGAACGGGGCGCTTGCCGCGCTCCAGCCGGAGGCGATCCGCGACGGGATACGCCCTGACGAGGGCGCGCTGGCGTTTGCCTATGCGCTGGAGACCGGCCTGCCGCACGTAGTAATCTCAACACGCGACTTCACCCAGCGTGTCGCTCGCTGGGCGGAACCGGTGCCCTCCGACGCACGAACGTCGGCACCTGCGTCGGTCCAGGTCCTCACGAGCCATAGCCGGCCGGCCCTCGCGACGCCGCTCGTCGCACCACGAGACGCCATCGAGCGACGCGTAGCAGCGATCTGGCAAGACCTCCTCGGCATAGACGAGGTCGGAATCCACGACAACTTCATCGAACTGGGCGGTCATTCGCTGCTCGGGCTTCAGCTTACCGCTCGCCTGCGAGATGCTTTCGGCGCCGAGTGCACCCTGCTCCAACTCTTCGAGGCGCCGACTGTTGCGGAGCTTGCGGCGCTCGTACGCGAACAGGCTGGCGACGGGACGACAGATCCGGCTCTCGCCGAGATGATGAACCTGGTGGGCCAGCTTTCCGAACAGGAGCTTAGTGACTTGCTGGCCAGGGTGACCGTGGCGGACGTCCAGGGAGAAGGATCATGAGATGCCCGATCTGAATCGGCAACTGGCCGCCCTCTCTGCGGAGCAGCGTGCCGAGCTTGCGCGGCTGCTCAAGGAGCGCCAGCAGGCATCCGTCACGATCCCGCGCCGCTCGTCACAGTCCGATACGTCCCCCTGCTCGTGGATGCAGCGGGGCCTCTGGCTGCTCGATCGACTTCAGCCAGGTCCGGCGTACAACCTGGTCGCGTCAACGCGGCTGCGCGGGCGGCTGGACGTGGCGATACTCGAGCGGGCGCTCAACGAGGTCATCCGACGGCATGAGGTGCTGCGGACCACCTTCCAGGCCGAGGATGGCGAGCCGGTCCAGCGAATCGCACCGAAGCAGTACCTGCCGATCGCAGTGGTCGACCTCTCAACGGCGCCGGCCGAGGAGCGTGACGTCGCGCTGGAATCTCGAACCAGACGGGCGGTGCGGCGGCCGTTCGACCTGGCCCGTGGCCCGCTCGTGCGCGCGACGCTCTTCCAGGTGCGGGACGACGAGTGGCGCTTCGTGCTGGCGCTCCATCACAGCGTCTGCGATGCATGGTCGCTGGGGCTGCTGCTCCGAGAGATCCAGAGCCTGTATACGGCGTTCCAGGGGGGGCGGCCGTCGCCGCTGCCGGAACTCCCGATTCAGTACGCCGACTTCGCGGCCTGGCAGCGCTCCGCGCAGCGCCGGCCGGCGCGCGAGCGGGATCTCGCGTACTGGACGCAGCAGCTTGCCGGGGCCGCGCCGACCGAGCTTCCCACCGACTTCCCGCGCCCGACCAGCCAGCGCTTTCGGGGTGCCAAACTCGCGTTTCACGTGCAAGCGAGCACGATGGAGCACCTGGCCGCGCTCAGCCGCCGCGATGGAGCGACGCTCTACATGGTGCTGCTGGCAGCGTTCCAGACGTTGCTGCATCGCTACACCGGTCAGGACGACGTGGTCATCGGCAGCGTCATCGCGGATCGACGCCAGAGCCAGACCCATCCGTCGATCGGCTTCTTCCTTAATACGCTCGTCACGCGCACGGATCTGTCGGGCGATCCAACCTTCCGCGAACTGCTCAAGCGCGTGCGACGGGTGGCGCTCGAGGGATACGAGCATCAGGATGCACCGTTCGAGCGGCTGGTCAACGCGCTGCAACCGGTCCGCGATCCGAGCCGTAACCCGCTATTCCAGATCCTGTTCACCTTTCAGGATGCCCCGGCGGGCACTCTCGATCTCCCCGGCCTCCAGGCCACGCCCGAATTCGTGGAGACGGGATCGTCACAGCTCGACCTGAATCTGGTCCTCGAGCAGGGCGCAGACGGTGTCGATGGGTTGTTGCAGTACGACACCGACCTGTTCGAGCGCGCGACCATCGAGCGGCTGGTGGAGCACTGGGGGGTGCTGCTCGACGGGATCGCGGCCGATCCCGAGCGACGGCTGTCCGAGCTACCCCTGCTATCCGAGGTCGAG
>JADZEM010000081.1 GCA_020850535.1 Chloroflexota bacterium | reverse complement strand
GCCTCGAACAGCCCCCGCTGTGGCCCGCGCTTCCCCAGCATCCCTGCACCCCGACCCACCGGCTGCCTTCATCCTACCCGGCCGCCCCACCCTCCCGGTAGCCCCCCTTTCCGGCCGGGCTTCTAGACCGCCAGCGAGACCGCGCCGAATCGCTCTGGTACAATCGGTCGGCGGAGGGAAGATGACCGACCAGTTGTACCTCCGAGACGCCTACCTCAAGACGATGGATGCCGTCGTTCAGGAGATCCGCGACGGAGCGGTCGTGCTGGATCGCTCGGTCTTCTATGCCACGGGCGGCGGCCAGCCCCACGACACCGGCACGCTGACCTGGACGGACGCCTCCGGCGATGCCCAGACCTGCCGGGTGGTCGAGATCAAGAAGCAGGGCGCGGACCTGCTCCACAAGATCGATGGCGATGCGCCGCCCGTCGGCATGACGGTGTTCGGCGAGATCGATTGGGACCGCCGCTACGTCCTGATGCGGTATCACACGGCGCTGCACTCGGTGTCCGGCGTGATCTACCGGCTGTTCGGGTCGCTGGTGACCGGCGGTCAGATGTACACGGACCGCGCCCGGATGGACTTCGCCCTGGAAGACCTGTCGGCTGAGCGGCGGCAGGCCATCGTGGACGAGACGAACCGGCTGCTGGCCGAGGGCCATCCGATCCACGTCACGGTGCTTCCGCGTGAGGAGGCGTTTCAGATCCCTGACCTGATCCGCACCAACATCAACCTGCTGCCGCCCGCCATCCAGGACGTCCGCGTCGTCAACATCGAGGGCATCGACCAGCAGGCGGACGGCGGCACCCACGTCGCCAACACAGCCGAGGTCGGGCGCGTGCGGATCTCGAAGTTTGAGAACAAGGGCCGCATCAACAAGCGGCTCGAAATCGTGCTGGAGAGCTGACCATTCTCGAAGATATCGAACGCTGGGCACGGTCCGAGTTCGAGACCAAGAATGCCGCCCGTGAGCAGGCATTGGCCCACTCCCGCGAACTGACCCGAACCTGCGCCAACACGATTCGCGCCGTCCACCGCCGCGATTTCGAGCAGGCGCAGACGCTGCTGAACGCTGCCCGCACCCTCTCCGAGCGGCTGACGGCGGACCTTGCTCCCCACCCTGACCTGTTCTACACCGGCTACGTCCAGGACGCGCAGAAGGAGTTCGTCGAGGCGACGTACACGCTGGCGATGCTCAGCGGATCGGCCTTCCCCGAACCGCTGAGCCTCGGCGTGGCGGCCGCGCCGTTCCTGAACGGACTGGCGGAGACGGTCGGCGAGCTTCGCCGGTACGTCCTGGACAAGCTGCGGCGTGGAGAGCTTGGCGGGGCCGACGAGCTGCTCCAGACGATGGACGACATCTACAGCCTGCTGGTGACCATCGACTACCCTGACGCGCTGACCGGCGGCCTGCGGCGCACGACGGATTCGACGCGCGGCATCCTGGAGCGCACGCGCGGCGACCTGACGTTCGCGCTGCGGCAGCAGGAGCTGGAGAACTCGCTCGCTCGCGTCGAGCAGAGCATCCGGGGCGCGCCGCGGCAGGGTGGCCCGGCATCCGAGCCGTTAGAGAGGTAGCCCGTGCAGTCGTTCCGCGCGCTGGTCGTCGATAAGGCCGAGAACGGCGTCAGCCTGGCCGTCCGCGAGTGGTCGGCTGACCGCCTGATGCCCGGCGACGTGACGATTCGCGTCGAGTACTCGTCGATCAACTACAAGGATGGGCTGGCCGTTCGAGCCGATGGGCGGGTGGTCCGCGGCTACCCGCTGATCCCGGGCATCGACCTGGCCGGCGAGGTCATCGCCAGCAACGCTGACTCGGTGGCCGTGGGCAGCAAGGCGATCGTGCACGGGTACGATACCGGCGTCGCCCATCATGGCGGGCTGGCCGAGATCGCCCGAGTGCCGGCCGGCTGGGTCGTGCCGTTGCCGGCCGGGCTGACCACACGGCAGGCGATGGCGCTCGGCACGGCCGGCTTCACGGCGGCGCTGTCGGTGGCCCGGCTCGAAGCGGCCGGCCTGACCCCGGCGGCCGGACCGGTCATCGTGACGGGGGCGTCGGGCGGCGTCGGTTCGACCGCTATCGACATCCTGGCGGCGCGCGGCTACGCCGTGGCCGCCAGCACTGGCTCGGCCGATGCCCACGCCTTCCTGCGCGATCTCGGCGCGACCGAGATTCTGGGCCGCGCAGAGACCAGCGCTGAGAGCGGCCGGCCACTCGAGCGCAGTCGCTGGGCCGGCGCGGTTGACGCCGTGGGCGGCTCTACGCTCGCCTACCTGCTGCGGACCTTGCAGTACGGCGGCAGCATCGCCATCAGCGGCAATGCCGGCGGCGTGGAGTTCACCTCCACGGTGTTCCCGTTCATCCTTCGGGCCGTCAACGTCCTCGGCATCGACTCGGTGATGGTCCCGCTGCCCGCGCGGATCGCGCTGTGGGAGCGGCTGGCGACCGATCTACGGCCGCCCCACCTGGACTCGGCCATTGTGCGTGAGATCACGCTTGCGGAGGCGCCGTCGGTACTGGAGCGGATCGTCGGCGGGGGCATTCAGGGACGGACCGTGGTCCGCACATCTACCTGAAACGCGAGGAAGGCGCACAGAACCGTGACTGGTGCACGATCCCTCTCGTTTGCACGGGTAGCGAGGTCAGCCGCCACTGGAATGGTTGAGCGCGCCATTGCCGGCGCGGCAGACTGACTGGCGGGACGTCAGCACGCACGGAGGTGGCGGTGTCAGCAGCGGGGACAGCACCAGCGGGCAGTAACGGGGTTGTGCGGCAGCCGGCCGAGGTGCGGTGCGCCGCCGAGCTGGCGGCGCTCCAGTCAGCCGACCGTGGTGCGCGGCCGCCCGGGTGGCAGCTCTCGCCGCGAGCCGTCGAGACGTTCATCCTCGGCAGCCGCGAGGCCGTTCCTGGTCCCAACGGTCCCGTCCAGGTGCAGCCGAAGTTCGTCGGGGACCGGCGGCTGGTACAGGTGGCCATCGCGACGCTGGCTTCGGATCGGGCGCTGATGCTGGCCGGCGAGCCGGGAACGGCCAAGTCGTGGCTGTCAGAGCACCTGTCGGCGGCCATCTCGGGGACGTCGCAGCTCGTGGTGCAGGGCACGGCCGGCACCACTGAGGAGCAGGTCAAATACTCCTGGAACTACGCGCTCCTGATCGCCGAGGGGCCGACGCGTCGGGCGCTGGTGGAAAGTCCCGTGCTGCGCGGCATGCAGCAGGGGCAGGTCGTGCGGCTGGAGGAGCTGACGCGGTGCGCTGCCGAGGTGCAGGACGCCCTGATCTCGGTGCTGTCCGAGAAGCAGGTGGCGATTCCGGAGCTGCACGAGGTGGTGCCGGCCCGACGTGGGTTCGCCGCGATCGCCACGGCCAACACCCGCGACCGGGGCGTCAACGAGATGTCGTCGGCGCTAAAGCGGCGGTTCAACTTCGTGACCATCCCCGTCGTGGCGGACATCGAGCAAGAAGTGGCACTGGTCGAGCGGCGCAGCGGCGAGCTGCTGGCCGACCTTGGCGTGCCGGCCGCCGTGCCGCGCGATCTGATCCGCTTGCTGGCAACGGTGTTCTCGGAGCTGCGGCGCGGCCAGACGGTTGACGGCAAGGCGAAGGTCAAGTCGCCGTCAACGGTCCTCAGTACCGCCGAGCTGATCTCGGTGGTGGCGGACGGCGCGCTCGTCGGGTCATTCTTCGGAGTGGGCGGGCAGGGACAGCCAACGGTGCAGGACTGCGTCGGAGCGCTGGTCGGGACGGTCGCCAAGGAGAACCAGGCCGATCTCGCGGTGCTCCAGGAGTATCTGGAGACGGTGGCGAAGACGCGATCCGAGCGGCTCTGGCGCGACCTGTACGCGGCCGGCCACGATCTGCTCGGCCGGTAGCGGCAACGAGAGGCCGGCCCGTGCTGATCGTCCCGATCCGCCACCACTCGCCAGCGGCTGCCCTGCATGTCGGACGGCTGATCCGCGAGCGGCGTCCGCGCGTCGTGCTGATCGAGGGTCCGTCCGACGCGACCGACCTGATCGAGCAGTTGACAGACCCCGCCACGCGGCCACCGGTCGCGGTGTACGCCTACCAGCGGCAGGGCGAGGACGTGCGGGCGGCCTACTACCCGTTCTGCGCGTACTCGCCGGAATACGTAGCGATGACCGCCGGCCGCGAGGTCGGCGCCGAGGTGCGCTTCTGCGATCTGCCAACCAGTGTGACGCTGGCGTGGCAGGTGGAAGAGGCGGTCGTTACCGAGACGGCAGACGATGGCGAGACAGCCGGGCGCAGCGCGGACAGCCTCACCCCGCGGCCCCCGACGAACCTCACCCCCCAACCCGTTGCGCGGCGCGACCATCGGCTTCGCCGACATCATCCCCGGCGCGGAGAGGGGGAGGATGCACCCCTGAACGTTGGCTACGCCGAGTACATGGCGGCCCTGGCCGAGGCGGCCGGCTTTGGCTCGTTCGAGGCGTTCTGGGAAGCGGGCTTCGAGCAGGAGGCCGGCAGCGGTCACTCTGCGCGTTATGTCGAGCTGATGACGGCGTTCGGAGCGCAGGCCCGCGAGCTTCTGAGCGGGCGAGATCGCGGATACGACGACGCGCGCGAACGGGCGATGGCTGCAGCCGCTTCCGCGTCGCTGAGCCGAGGCATTGCCGACGCGGACATCCTGCTGGTGTGTGGCGCAGCGCACGCCGGCCCCATCGCCGCTGCCTATGCGTCCCCCGATCCCGTTTTGCCGCCCGATGCGGGTGAGCTGTCGGCGGCCCTGCCCTCCCCGGAGCCCGCAGCCGAACACCCAGAACCCACGGCGGCCCAGCTTGCCCTGATCCCCTACTCGTATCCGCGTCTCAGCGAGCAGGCCGGGTACGGCGCTGGCAACCGCGCGCCCTGGTACTACCAGCAGGTCTGGGAACGAAACGGCGACTATGCCGCCGCCACCCGGAGCGGGCTGGTCGTGCTCGCGCGGCATTTACGGCGGCGGGGTCATGGCGCATCGGTCGCCCAGGCCATCGACGCGCAGACGCTGGCGGCAACGCTGGCCGCGATGCGGGACAAGCAGGCCCCCGGCGTCGACGAGCTGGTGGACGCGGCCATCGCCTGTTTCGGCCAGGGGCACGGCGACGTGGTCTCCACGGCGATCCAGGGTGTGCTGATCGGGGACGCCGTCGGGCGGGTCACCGGGCGGGCCGGCCGAACGCCACTCCAGGACGAGTTCTACGCGACGGTGGACCGTCTGCGGCTCCCGCTTCAGGACACGCCAAAGATCGTGCTGGTCCACCTGGCCGGGAACGCTGCCGAGGCCGAGCAGTCGGTGCTGTTTCACCGCCTGCGCGCGCTGGGCGTGCCGTTCGCGTCGGAGCAGGCCAGCGGGCTGGGTGGGCAGTTGGCGAGGGGACCGCTCGAACAGCTCGGGCGGGTCCGCGAGCGCTGGGAGGTCCAGTGGAGCCCGGCCACGGACGGTCGGCTCATCGAGCGGACGGCCTGGGGCAGCACGCTGGCCGAGGCGACGGGGCGCGTCCTGCGCGAGCGCCTGGACGGCGCGCAGCGCGTGGACAGCGGCACCGAGGCGCTGTTGCAGATGGCGCTGTGCGACCTGGCCGAGAGCCCGGCGTTCGGCGCGGCGCTGGCCCGCTGCGAGTCGCTGGCGGCGGACAGCGGCAGCTTTCCGGCGCTGGCGCGGGCGACGTACCACCTGGACGGCCTGCTGGCCTACGGTGCCGCGCGCAAGCTGCCGTCCGCGCGACTTCTCGACCTCGCACGGCGGCTGTTCGCGCGAGCGGTGCTGCACCTGCCGGCCGCGACCGTCTGCGCCGACGAAGCGGCAGACGAGGTTCGCACGACCCTGGTAGCCCTGCACGAGCTGGTGCAGCGTCGCTCTAACGTAGTCGCAGGCGAGCTTGACGCGTTCTGGGAGGCCATCGCCTCGGTTGCCGAGCGCCCGGCCAGCAACCCGATGCTGCGCGGCCTGGCGCTGGTGCTGCTGGAGCTTGGCGGTCGGCTCGCCGACGGCGACCTGACCGCCCGGCTGCGCTACTGGCTGTCCTCCGTCACGGACGCCGTCGACAACGCACGTCTGGTGTCGGGCCTGTTCGTGCTGCACCGGGCGACGCTGGTGCGAAATCGGGCGCTCGTCGGCGCGGTGACGGAGTTCCTGGCCGGCCTCGAGCTGGAGCAGTTGACCCCCTTGCTGCCGGTGCTTCGGCGCAGCCTCGGCAACCTGAGCGGCCCGGAGCGCGTCTACCTCTCGGAGACGCTGGGGGCGCTCCTCGGGCTGAGCGCCACGACGGCGGGGCGCGCGCTTCAGGTGACCTCCACCGACCGGGCGTGGTTGGAGGAGGCCGACCGGGCCGTCGCAGCCACGCTCCAGGACTGGAAGGATCGGTATGGCATCGGCGCCTGACGACGCGGCCCAACGGACGCTCTTGCGCTGGCGGCTGGTGCTCGGGCCTGAGCAGTCGCGGCAGCAGGCCGGCGGCATCTGGGCCGAGGCCGAGCAGGCCGTGCAGTCCGAGTCCGGGCTGGGCGAGGTTGACCGTGCCCTGGACTTCCTCTACGGCGACGGCGGCCAGCGGGGCGGCTCGGAGGCCAGCAGCCCCTACGTCGCAAGCTGGCTGGGCGACATTCGGCGCTACTTCTCGCGGGACGTGGTGGCGTTCATGGAGAAGGACGCCATCGAGCGGAGAGGCTTGCGCCAGTTGCTGCTCGAACCGGAAGCGCTCCAGTCGCTGCAGAAGGATGTCGGGCTGGTCGCGACGATCCTGGCGTTCAAGCACCTGATGCCCGAGCAAACGCGTGAGACGGCCCGACAGGTCGTCCGCGAGATCGTGGACGACCTCCGCAAGCGGCTGGAGAACGAGACCCGGCAGGCGCTGCTCGGGGCGATGCGGCGCGACCGGCACAGTCCGCTGCGCGTGGCACGCAATCTCGACCTGAAGCGGACGGTCCGCGAGGGACTTCGCAACTATCAGCCGTCGCTCAGGAAGATCGTGCCGGAGCGCGTCCACTTCTTCGCCAATCAGCAGCGCTTCCACGAGTGGCGCGTCATCATCCTGGTGGACCAGAGCGGATCGATGGGCGAGTCGGTCGTGTACTCGTCCATCGTGGCGGCGGTCTTCGCATCGCTGCCGGCGCTGGACACCCGCCTCGTCTTCTTCGACACGGCCGTCGCCGACGTCACCGATCAACTGTCGGACCCCGTCGAGATGCTGTTCGGCGTGCAGCTCGGCGGCGGCACCGACATCGCGCGGGCTGTCCAGTACGGGGCGTCGCTGGTGACCCAGCCGGAGAAGACCCTGCTGCTGCTCATCACGGACCTGATCGAGGGCGGCAGCCGCGAGAACCTCCTGGCGGGGCTGGGCGCTCTGAAGGAGTCGCGGGCGCACGTGTTGTGCGTGCTGGCGCTCAACGACAAGGGCACGGCATCGTTCGACGCAGATATGGCGCGCAAAGTCGCGGCGCTCGACATCCCGACCTTCGCCGCCACGCCAGGCAAGCTGGTGGATGCCGTCGAACGGGCGCTGCGGGGCGACGGGCGGGGGGCAGACGATGTCGTTTGACCCGGCCACGCTGCCGCAACTGACCAGCCTCGGCCAGCGACTCCAGAAACTGGCCGGCGACTCCGCGTACAAGGCCGGTCGTGACTACCTTCGCAAGGGCCATGTCAAGGATGGGTCCGTCGCGCCGGGCGTCGAGGAGCCGGCCGCGTTCGCCCTGGTGTCCGGCTCGACGGACTACCGGGTCTCAGTGCGCCTGCCCGCCGCCGATGAGGCCAGGGTGACCTGTACCTGTCCGGCCCATCGGCGCAACAAATTCTGCAAGCACGTGGTGGCCGTCTGCGCGGCGCTGCTGGAACAGCCGGCCGCCTTCTCGGTGCTGGACTCGCTGCCGGAGCCGCCTGCGCCGGCGGCCAGGAAGAAGACCAGTCGTGCGGGCGGTGCATCGAAGACGAAGGTCGAGCCGGCCGCGCAGCGCGCAGCCGGACTCGACGTCCTGGACCGCCTGCTGCTGGAGCTGACCGACGGCGGCCTGATGGCGCTCGGCGCGGAGAAGTCGCAGTTGATCGCGCAGTGCGGCGAGCTGGTGCGCGCGCTCAAGCTGCGGCGGCTCGGCAACCTGTTGATGCAGCTCCAACGGGCCGTGGCCGACTCGCAGGGCATCGATGCCGCCACCTTCACCAGCCTGCTGCTCGACCTGTACCGCTGTCGCACCGCGACCGGCGCGATGCTCGACGGCAGCGTCGCGCTCGATCCGCGCCTCGCCGAGGACCTGCTCGGGAAGACCTGGCGCGCGGAGGAGCTGGAGCCGGTCGCCGACCTGGAGCTGGTGCAGGTGGCAACGACGCAGGAGAGCGACGGCGAGTTCCTGGTCGCGACCTCGTACCTGGCGGACCTCGCGTCCCTGACGATCTACGTCGACCGCGTGATCGCGCCGCGCCGCCTGCGCGGAACTGAGCCGCCGAACCATCGGCTGCGGCTGCTGGTCCGCTCGGCCGGCCTCTACCCGGGCCTGGCACCACGACGGATCAAGCTCGCGCAGTATGAGCGCGCCACACTGCGGAGCGAGCACCTGGACCGACTGGTTCAGGGGGCGGCCTCCGATGTGACCGAGATCCAGCGAAGGCTCATCGAGCGGGCGGCATCCCCATTCGGGCAACCCGAGGCAGCGGTCCTGTTCCGTCCGTCGGCGCTGCTGACCGCGCCGGAGGGCACACCTGGTCTCGCGACCACCCGCGCCGGGGCGCCGGCCGGCGCTCTCGACAGGAGCGGACAGTTTCTGGCGCTGGACTGGAGCGCACTCGCCGTGGCCGGACTTGAGTTGGCCCCGCCGCCGGACGACCCGTTCGCCCTGTTTGGCATCGTGACGCCGACGGCGTTCGGACCGCGCCTGCGCCCGCTCTCGGTGGTCGGGATGACCCCGCGCTCGACGGGGCGCGGCAGCTACGGTCGGATCTTCCCCGGATGAATGTGTTGAGGCGCAGGACATGATCGACAGCGAGGCTGCCCGTGGCCTCACCGCCCAGTTGCTCCAGGTTGAGGAGCGCGTACAGCGGCTCCTGACCTCCGGCTGGCGGCAGGCGTCGGCCGAAGCCGACGAGTTCTGCCGGCTGGCCGAGGGGCTCGCCGAGGTCGGCCTGCCGGCCGTCGCAGCACATGTGGCCGCTGTCGCCGATGCGCCCGACGCCGCCACCGGTCTGCGCGCCCTGGCGCTGGCCGAAAGCGCCTGCCGGCTGCTCCGATTGCGCCTGCTGGCGCAGCAGCCGCCTGATGGATGGACGGCGGTCAAGCCGCCTCGACGACGCCAGCGCACGGCTCAGGACACGCTCATCCCGCTGGCGAGACTGGAGCTTGAAGAACGCGAAGTCTGGGCCTGCTCGTGGGGAGTACGCTACCAGGTCGTGCTGCTGGAGCCGCCCCTCGCTCCTCCCGAGCGGCCGGTCGTTGAGGAGCAGTCGACCGGTTTTCTGGGACGGATCAAGCAGCGGCTGACCGGCCAGCCGGCCGACGCAGCCCCTGGCTCCGTCTGGATGCACTGGCAGCTGCGAGGTGCATTGAGCTGGGTCGGCCGCTACCCACTCGGTGCGAGCGGCGAGACCGCGCTCTGCGCCATGGACGAAGCCCAGTGGATCGAGAAGCCCGACTCCTCCGAGGCGAGCCAGTTCCAACAGTTCAGGATGACGCTCGCCGTAGACAACCTCAAGCGCGAGACGCCGGTGGTATGGTGGGGTTCCGGCCTGCACGTCGTGCCGGCTGATGCGAAGGAGCTGACAGGCTCCACCTGGATCGATCCATCGGCTCGGGCCGCCTTCGACGCCTACCGGTTCGGGCCGGCCTGGGTGCTTGCCTGGAGTGGCCCGGCCGGGCAGTTCCTGACGCCGCTCGCCATGCTGGAGCCGGGCAAGCTCAATCGGCCAGCCCGGATCGTCCACCTGTTGCCGGGACTGCCCTGGGATCCAGTCTCACCGCTGCCCTGACGCAGCCTTCCTGACACCGATCGCGCGCCGGAGGACGCGCCGATTGCTGTAGCATGTCGGCGCACATCCCGGAGGAGCGACCAGCCAGTGAGTGACACCAGGCCCGACGCCACCTACCGAGTCGGCGTCGACATCGGGGGCACGTTCACCGACCTGATCCTCGTCGAGACGGCGACCGGCGCGATGTCTGTCGGCAAGTCGCTGACCACGCCATCTGACCCGTCTGAAGCCGTCGAGACGGTGCTTCGCGATGCGCTGACACGCTCAGGCGTCGAGGCTGCTCGGGTCGAGAACATCATTCACGGCACGACGCTCGTCACCAACAGCCTGATCGAGCGCAAAGGCTCGAAGACGGCGCTGCTGACGACGAAGGGCTTTCGGGACGCCGTCGAGATCGGTCGTGAGCACCGCTACGACCTGTACGACGTGTTCCTGGAGATGCCGACGCCGCTGGTCCCGCGCTACTTGCGGCTGGAGGTTGACGAGCGGGTGCTGGCGAGCGGCGAGGTCGTCAAAGCCCCTGATCTCGAAGACCTGGAGCCACTCGTACGGGAGATGCAGGAGAAGGGCATCGAGGCCATCGCCGTCTCGCTGCTCCACAGCTACGCCAACCCGACCCACGAGCGCCAGGTGGCCGACCTGATCGCGAAAGTCGCGCCCGAGATCCGCGTGTCGATCTCGTCTGACGTGGTCCCCGAGATCCGCGAGTACGAGCGGACCAGCACCACTTGCGCGAACGTCTACGTCCAGGCCCGGGTGGACAGGTACTTGCGCGAGCTGGAGAGCCGCCTGCGAACGCTCGGGTTCGGCGGGCAGTTGTTCGTGATGCTGTCGAGTGGCGGCATCGGCACCATCGAGACGGCGACCCGCTTTCCGATTCGGCTGCTGGAGTCTGGTCCGGCCGCCGGCGCGCTGGCGACAGCGTATTTCGGGCAGCGGATCGGCGCGGCCGACCTGATGTCGTTCGACATGGGCGGCACCACAGCCAAGCTCTGCGTCATCGAGAAGGGACAGCCGCTGACGGCCAACGACTTCGAGGTTGACCGGAAGTACCGCTTCAAGAAGGGCAGCGGTCTGCCGGTCAAGACCCCCGTCATCGAGATGATCGAGATCGGGGCGGGCGGCGGCAGCATCGCGCGGATCGACTCGCTCGGGTTGCTGAAGGTCGGCCCTGACAGCGCCGGGGCCGAGCCCGGGCCGGTCTGCTACGGTCGCGGCGGCACGGAGCCGACCGTCACCGACGCTGACTTGATCCTCGGCTACCTCGATCCCGCCTTCTTCCTCGGCGGTCGTATGCAGCTCGACCTCGCCGCGACCGAGCGCGCGATCAAGGAGAAGATCGCCGACCCACTCGGGATCAGCGTGCCGGAGGCCGCCTGGGGAATCCACCAGGTCGTCAACGAGAGCATGGCGAACGCCGCCCGCGTCCACGCCATTGAGCGCGGAAAGGACGCGCGCTCGTTCCCGGTCTTTGCGTTCGGCGGGGCCGGGCCGGTCCATGCCTACCGGGTGGCCGAGGCGCTGCACGCCCCGTCGATGATCTCGCCATACGCGGCGGGGGTTACGTCGACCGTTGGATTCCTGTCTGCCCCGCTGGCGTTCGATTTCGTGCGGACGTCGTACGGTCGCCTGGACGAGCTGGACTGGTCGGCGGTCAACAGCATCTACACGGAGATGGAGACCAGCGGGCGGGACATCCTGCTCGCCTCGGGCGTCGCCGCGAGCGAGATCGAGTACATCCGCTCGGCGGACGTGCGGTACGTCGGGCAAGGGTACGAGGTGCGAGTGCCGCTGCTCGCCGGTGCGCTGGGCGCAGACTCGCTGCCGGCGGTGGTCGAAGCGTTCGAGTCGGTCTACAAGCAGCTCTACGGGCGGATCGGACCGAACGTCGGCCTTGAGGTGATCTCCTGGCGGCTGGTCGTCTCTGGCCCGCGCCCGGATCTGCGCCTCAGGGCTGAAGGGCCGGAGTCAGGCACCGCCGAGCAGGCGCTCAAGGGGTCGCGGCGCGTCTACCACCCCGAGTGGCGCGAGTATCGCGAGTCGCCGGTCTACGACCGCTACAGGCTCGCCCCGGGGACGACCTTTGACGGACCGGCCATCGTCGAGGAGCGCGAGTCCACGGTGGTCATCGGGCCTGGCGCTCGCTGCGCAATCGACGCCCTCCGCAACCTGCGCGTCGACTTCGCCTGATCTGAATAGACGGCACGCAATGCTCGCGTCACGGACCGACGGGGCCGTCGTCTTGGTGAGTTTCGATGTCTCCGGCCGCCAGCACCTCATGCCAGGATGCAGCGATCATAAGGACGTCAAACATCCGATGAAACGCGTCGATGTCTGAGAGACGCATCAGTGCAGCAACGGCATGGGACGGCGGCACGTCGAGCCGGGTCTGGCCCGATATGAACAGCATCGCGCGAGCCTCCGACACGTCCATCAAGCACGCCCGCTTCGTACTGCCCTCGTGTAGACCCCGCGGCGCAGCCTTCCTCAAAATCGCGCGGAACACGGAGGACTCTCGCATCCAGGGCTCAATACCCCGTCTCATCGTGGTCCGACCACTCCCCATGTGTTCTAACGGCGGAACTGCTCCAGGGCGATTGCCTGTTCATTGGTGTCCCCGAAGCATCATGGAGCGGGCGGTCGGGGACTGAAGTCCCCGCCTACAGTCACGCCGTCGCTGCGCGACGACCGTCGGGAACGGCAGGCACTGGTGCGACTGGAGCGTCGCGCAGCGACTGCAGGATCGTAGGCGGGGCTTTCAAGCCCCGACGCGGCGGCACGACGACATCAACATGCGATTGCCCTGGCTCCCCCAGGGCGATTGCCTGTTCGTTGGTGTACCCGAAGCATCATGGAACGGGCGGTCGGGGGTTGAAACCCCCGCCTACACGCATTCAGTCGCTGCGCGACGGCCGCCGGGAACGGCAGGCACTGGTGCGACTGGAGCGTCGCGCAGCGACTGCAGGATCGTAGGCGGGGCTTTCAAGCCCCGACGACGCTGCACGACCCGCCCAACGTGCAATCGCCCGGACGAATCAGTGCTTCTTCTTACCGTCGTCGGATGGCGCGGTGTAGTGCTCGCTGACGCTCAGTTCGGTAGCTTCAAAGAGCACTTCGCTCTGCTTCTCGCCTTTGGCCTGGATGTAATCCCCCAGTCGGACGCCGTTGATGGCGATCTCGTCAGTCTTGAGCACGCGGATGACGGTCAGGCCATCCACGCTCCCAAGCACGAGCTCCGGCGGATCCTTGAGCGTGTCGATCTCCAGCACCTGTCCGTTCAGGGTGTGATCCTCGTCGTCGTCGCTACCCTGGTTCTTCCGATCCTTGTTGTCGCGGTCCTTGCCCTGCGCCGGCGCCGCTTCGACCACACTGATCGCTGACGGTGAGAACGCAGCGGGCACGATGGCCCCGCTCTCTACCACGATAGCGATCATGAGGGCCGCGCACAGGCGTCGAACGAGCATTCCTCCTGGCATGGGGCCTCCGATTCGGGCGACATCGCCCGGCTGCAGCGAGTATCCAGGCCAGCATCCGCGGGCCGCATGAACGCGCAGTGAAAGGGCCATGAAGAACCGACGAACGTTTCGTCGCAAGTGAGGTTGGCTCGGCAGAACTGCTGTCACGCCTCACCTGACATCTTGATCCGGTCCTCACCTGGGCCTCATCTGGCCCTGAAGCCGGCTCCGTACAGTCTTTGACTGAGGGGGCGTGGCCCGAACGCGAGCAGCCAACGGGCAGCCTGCGGGCGTGTGCCGTGCGTCCCCGCCGTTCGGTCATGGATGGAGGACGCGCGTGACTGATGCACTCCCCGGCCGCCCAGCGAACGACGACACCCTGGATGCCCTGTCCGTCGGCTCACTGGCTGAGCACATCGTCTTCGAGGTCCGACGGCTGATCGTCGGGCAGGATCACCTGTTGGAGCGGCTGCTGGTAGCCTTGCTGGCGCGCGGCCACATCATGCTGGAAGGCGTCCCCGGCCTCGCCAAGACCGCCACCATCAAGGCGCTGGCCGACACCGTTGGCGGGACGTTCGGACGGGTCCAGTTCACCCCCGATCTGCTGCCTTCGGACCTGGTCGGCAGCCGCGTCTACAACCCCCGCACCGGCGATCTGAGCACCGAGGTCGGGCCGGTCTTCGCCAACCTGCTGCTGGCAGACGAGATCAATCGCGCGCCCGCCAAGGTCCAGTCCGCGCTGCTGGAGGTGATGCAAGAGCGGCAAGTCACCATCGGCGGGCAGACCTACGCCGTACCAGACCCGTTCCTGGTCATGGCGACGCAGAACCCCATCGAGTCGGATGGGACCTATCCACTGCCCGAGGCCCAGCTCGACCGCTTCATGTTCAAGGTGCTGGTGGACTACCCCTCCTACGAAGACGAGATCACCGTCGTCGAGCGGATGATCGGCCCCAGGATCACCCTCCGGCCGCGCGTCACGCTGGAGCGGCTGCGCTGGCTCCAGCAGGCGATCGAGGCCGTCTACGTCGACCCCCGCGTGACGGCCTACGCGGCACGGCTGGTCACCGCCACCCGTGCGCTGGGGCAGCACGGGCTGCCCCAGTACGCGACGGCCGTCCAGTTTGGCGGCAGCCCGCGCGCCTCGATCAACCTCGTGCTGGGGGCGCGGGCGCTGGCCCTGTTGCGCGGACGGGACTATGCCCTGCCGCGTGACGTGGCCGAGCTTGCGCCGGACGTGCTCCGGCACCGCCTGATCCTCAGCTACGAGGGCATCGCGGAGGGCGTGACGCCGGATGCCGTCGTTCAAGCGCTGCTCGGGCGGTTCCCGCCGCCGCGCCTGGAGCTGGGAGGGAGCGAGCATGATCGGGACGTGGCGTAAGCGGCGCGGGCCCGAGCCGCCGGCCCCCGAGCGGCAAGAACCCATCGCGCAGGTGCTGCGGCGGCTGGAGTGGACGGTGCTCCGTCCGCTGGCGTTGCGGCCGGGCGGGGACCGGCGCTCGGCGCAGCGCGGCAGCGGCCTCGACCTGGCCGAGATCCGCGAGTACCAGCCCGGGGACGACGTGCGCTTCCTGGACTGGGCGGCGATGGCGCGGACAGGTGTGCCGCACGTTCGCCAGACCTACGCCGAGCGCGCGCTGGACGCCTGGCTGCTGATCGACGTCAGCCCGTCGATTGACTGGGGCACGGCGCGGCGCACCAAGCGCAGCCAGACCGAGGAGCTGGCGGCGGCGATCACCCAGGTACTCGGCCGGCACAACACCCGGGTCGGCGCGATCCTCTTCGCCGAGCGCCCCGTCGAGGTGCTGCCGCCGGCCACCGGCCGCCACCACCTGCTGCGCCTGCTGGCTCGCCTCCGCGAGACGCCACGGCGAGCCGAGCGCGGCGCGACTGACCTGGAGGCGGCGCTCGACCTCGCGCGGACGGTCATTCGGCGGCCGTCCGTGGTGGTGCTCCTCTCCGACTTCCTGGTCTCTGATGGGTGGTCGGCGGCGCTCGGGAGGCTGGCGCAGCGACACGAGGTGGTCGGGCTGCGGCTGACGGACCCCCGAGAAGCATCGCTGCCCGACGTCGGCATCGTGACCCTGGAAGACCCCGAGACCGGCGAACAATTGCTGGTCGATACGGCAGACCGCCGCCTGCGCGAGCGGTTCCAGGCCGCCGCCCTGGCCCAGGCCGCCGAGATCGACCGGCGATTGACGATCAGCAGTGTGCGGCGGGTCATCGCCAGCACCGACGCCGACTTGCTCCCGACCCTGCTGGACCTGCTCGACCGGCGACGGCTGGATGCCCGCCGGCGTGCAGGAATCATCGCCCGCTGACCACGCCGCTTCCCTGTCCCTGTCCCATTTTGGAGAGCCCCCATGACCTTCGAGTGGCCGCTGCTGCTCTGGAGTCTCGTCCTCCTCCCGATCCTGTTCGGGTTCTACCTGCTGGCCCAGCGGCGACGCCGGGCCTACGCCCTGCGGTTCACCAACCTGGCGCTGCTCAAGGAGGTCGTTGGGCGGCGGCCGGGCCTGCGCCGACACCTCCCGCCGCTGCTGTTCCTGCTCGGGTTGGGGGCGCTGCTGGTGAGCCTCGCCCGCCCGAGCGCCGTCATCGCCGTCCCGCGTGACGAGGCGTCCATCGTCCTGGTGCTCGACGTGTCCGGCTCGATGGCCGCCTCCGACCTGAAGCCAACCCGCATCGAGGCCGCGCGGCAGGCGGCGCTCTCGTTCATTCAAGCCCTGCCGGCCAACACGAAGGTCGGGCTGGTCAGCTTCTCGAATCGTGCCCAGGTGGTCGCGCCGCTGACGCGGGACCATACGGCGGTCCTGGCGGCCCTGCGAACGCTCCAGGCCGAGGGCGGGACGGCCATCGGCGATGGGCTGGCGCTCGGCCTGGAGGTGCTCCGGCGCGGGCAAACCGAGGGCGCTGGCGGCCAGCAGCCCGGCGCGCAGTCCGGCAGCCAGCAGGCTGGCTCCCAGGCTGGCAACGCCGCCGCGAACGAGCCGCTGGTCGGCACGGTCATCCTGCTCTCAGATGGGGCGACCTCGGCCGGGCAGCCGCCAGCCCAGGCGGCCTCACGGGCGGCCCAGGCCGGCGTGACCGTCCACACCGTCGGCATGGGGCAGCGGAACTCGAACGTCCGCGTGCGCGGCGGCACCCCGGCTGACCTCGACGAGCGCAGCTTGCAGGAGATCGCCCGGACGACGGGTGGTGAGTACTTCTACGCGGCGCAGTCGGCGGACCTGGAGCGCATCTACTCCAGCATCAGCACGCAGGTTAGCTGGAACGAGGAGAAGACCGAGGTGACGGCCCTCATGAGCGCGGCCGGGACGCTGCTGATGGTGGCGGCCGGGCTGTTCAGCCTGCGCTGGCTGCACGGCCTGCCCTGACGGCCGGCACAGGCATCACTGACCACCGGCACGGGAACGCCCTCACCGCCCAGGGCGATTGCACATTCGTTGATGTTCCCGCAACGCCGTGAAACGCGCCGTCGGGGGGTGAAACCCCCGCCTACACTCACTCCGTCGTGCGCGACGGACGCCGGGAGCAGCGGCAACAGGTGAGCCAGGAGCGTCGCGAAGCGACTGCAGGATGGTAGGCGGGGCTTTCAAGCCCCGACGGCGCTGCGCGACCCGCTCAACGTGCAATCGCCCTGCCTCACCGCCCGGCCCCTTCTCACGCACACAGGGCTTCTGGGCGATGCCGTTCAGTTTGGCACGCGTCGCGCTTCCGTACCACGAGCGTCAGCGAGTGGACCCGCATGGCGAGTGGACCCGCATGGCGAGTGGACCCGCATGGTCGCAGGTCCGACTCGCTGACGCTCGCGGTGCGGATGGCGTCCTCTCTGAACGGCAGTGGGGCTTCTGGGTGGACCATTGAAACAGAGCGACAGATGACAGATTCAGAGCGCTGCACGAGAGCAATCGTGTCATCCTGAGTGAAGCGAGCCTGCGAGCGAAACGAAGGATCTCACCCGCTGATGCGAGCGTTGACGGTATGCGGGTGAGGTCCTTCGCAAGCTCAGGATGTCATAGGACTTCGCTCGCATTACTGTGCATCTGCCATCAGTCACCTGGTTGAACCATCAGACCATGAGAGCTTGTCTCAGGTTGACAGACCCCACGCTGCATGAGCGGTTTCTTGAGGTCGTCTCCAGGTCCGTGCCCAGGGAAAGACGTCGGGGCTGAAGACTCGCGGGCAGACTGGCCAGGGCTACCGCGGCACGTCTCCGAGCGCCCCGCGCGAGGACGGCGTCAGGGAGGCCCACGGCGTCCCGACCAGCGAGCGCGGCGGCTCGTCAAGCGCCACGCGGCCGGGGCTGGTGAGGTTGACCGGCAGCCAGAAGATCGTCAGCAGGAGGGCTGATATCACCAGTCCGCCGAGGACGGCGCGCCGCCGGGCCGGGCTGTCTGCACCCCACCGCCAGAGGTCGGCCAGCGCCCGGCGCAGCCCCACCAGCACGCTGACGGCCAGCACGAACGCGGCCAGCAGCAGGACCGTCCCCTTCACGAACGAGACGACGAACAGGAATGGATCGCGGGAGCCCACCGCGTCGAACAGGCTGCCGAGGTACGCCAGGATGGCTTCGGCGAGCGTCGTGAGCAGCGTCGGGGTGGCCCACAGGAACGCCAGCCCGACCTGCCACACGCCAAGCACGGAGACCACGAGGAACGCGACAATCGTGGCCGTACCCCACGGCTTGAGCGGCGGCAACGGCTCCCCATCGCCGGCGAGCTTCGGGACAAGCCGCCCGAGCCACTGGCCGGCGTACCGCAGCGGGTGCGGAACCAGCAGCACGTCGGAGAGCAGCCGGTCCGCCTCGGGCCGTCCGAAGGGGGCCAGCAGCCGCAGCATGTTCAGCGTCAGCAGGGCCACCGAGAGATACGGCCATTCCCAACCGGTGATGCTCCCCAGCAGGCACAACCCGAGCGCGAGCACCAGTTGGAGATAGACGGCGCTCAGGTTGACGATCAGCCGCGCCCACCGCGAGAGACCGTAGTCGTTGTCCACGTCCACCACGAGGCGCAAACGCAGGAGGCTCGGCCTGACGCGGAGCCGTTCGATGGCGCCGCCGCCGCCGTAGAGCGCCACCATCGGGCCGAGCGGGCTGACCGCCACGGCCAGCGCCGCGAGCGACGCCACCGGCACGAGCAGCAGCGGCTGCACCAGGACGGCCACGACGCTTTGCGCCAGCCCGTGCAACACGAACAACCAGAAGAGCATGGCGGCGCTGATGCCCGCCACGACCAGCATCGCCGGCGGCCAGAACAGCCACATCAGCACCGACGCCACGGCTTCGAGCGCTCGCGGCCCGACGACGATCTCGCGGGGCGGGCCGGGCGCGCGCCGCCCTGGCCCGGCGCCACGTCGCTGCCGCCCGGCCAGCCCGGTCGCGGCCAGTCCAGTGGCTGCCAGCCCGGACGGGCCTTCTTCCGCGGCCTCGGCTGCATCAACTGCGCCGAGCCACTCCTCGGCCGGCTCGTCCGCTGGGTCGGCCAGGACGCCGCGCGGGATCAGCACGAAGTCGATCAGCGCCTGCACGTCCCCGGCGCTCACGGGCCGGCCCTGCGCCTCCGAGACGGCCCGCGCGATCTCCTCGACGGTCTGCTGGCCCGTCGCCTGCTCCGCAACGAGGTAGGCCAGCTCGCCCATCTGGATGTAGCCCCGTCCGGACCGCTCGACGGCCCACGGCGGACTCTGGAGCGCGCTCTCGGTCAGATGTCCCACCAGCCAGGTCTTCGGGGCGAGGGTCGGGAGGTCCGGGGCCGGCCGCAGCGCCCGCCTGACCGGCTCGACGGTGTTTCTGACAGTGTCTGGGCGCTCGGTGGTCACGGTCATAGGGTAGCTGCCCCGCTCTGCACGATGACCACGCTTCGCGCCCTACTGGTAGCGCAGCGCGTCAATCGGGTCCAGCTTCGACGCCTTCCGCGCCGGGTAGATCCCGAAGAAGATGCCCACCGCTGCCGAGAACCCGAACGCCAGGGCGATTGACCAGAGCGGCACGGCAATCGCCCAGCCGGCCACGGCCTTCGCACCGTAGGCGACGGCGATCCCGACCACGATCCCGATCATCCCGCCCAACATCGAGAGCACAATCGCTTCGATCAGGAACTGGGCCAGGATGTCGCTGCCGCGCGCGCCTATCGCCATCCGGATGCCGATCTCGCGGGTCCGCTCCGTCACCGAGACCAGCATGATGTTCATGATGCCGATGCCGCCGACCACCAGCGACACCGCCGCCACGCCACCCAGCAGGTAGGTCATGGTCTGGCTGACGCTGGTGACCGTCTCCACCAGGCTGTTGTTGTTACGGATGTTGAAGTCGTTCGACTGGCTCGGCTGGAGGCGATGGCGGCTCCGCAGCAGCGCCGTCATCTCGGTCGTGATGCGCGTCATCGAGTCGGCATCCTCCGCCTGGATGCTGATCGAGTTGAGCGAGGCCGCCCCGAACAGCCGCACGCGCGCCATGTTGAACGGCACGAAGACCACGTCGTCCTGGTCACCGCCGAAGCCGCTGCCCTTCGGCGCGAGCACGCCGACCACGATGGTCGGGATGTTTCTGACGACGATGTACTGGCCGACCGCCGACTCAGGACGGCTGAACAGGCTGGTGGCGACGGTCTGCCCGATCACCGCGACGTTCCGCGCGGCGGCATCGTCGGCCTCGGTGAAGAAGCCGCCCGTGGCCAGCTCCCAGTTGCCGATCTGCTGGTAGTTGGCGCGGACGCCCTGCACGCGCGTCTGCCAGTTCTGGTTGCCGGCGATGATCTGCGAGTTGCCCTGGACAATCGGGCTGACGGCCACCACCCCGTTGATGTCCTCGATCGCGTCTGCGTCCGGCAGCTTCAGCGAGCTGCCGGTGCCGGCGCCGGCCGCGATGCCGCTCGACCGCGCGCTGGCCGGTGAGACGGTCAACACGTTGGTGCCCAGGCCGGCCAGCCGCGACGTGACAGACGCCTGCGAGCCCTGCCCGAGGGCCACGATGGCGATGACAGCCGCCACGCCGATGACGATGCCGAGGGTGGTCAGGATGGCGCGGCCCTTGTTCGCGCGGAGCGCTTCGAGGGCCGAGGGGATGCTCTGGGTGAAGCGCAGGGTGCCAGGGCGGCGTGTCGGGCGCTTGGCGAGGGCCTCGAACGCCGCCCGCATCGTGGGCGAGACCGCCGATGGGGTAGACGGCGGAGCAGCGGCGGCAGCAGCAGGGGTTGCGGGGGGAGTTGCGATGCTCACCAGTCCTCCGTCGTTTGCCAGGATGCCAGCTCGGCCTCGGCCTGGAGCGGCTTCTCGACGAGCCGATCCTGAATGACGTGCCCATCCCGAAACACGACGTTCCGGGTGCCGTGAGCCGCGATATCCGGCTCGTGGGTGACCAGCACGATGGTGGCGCCCTCGGCGTTGAGCCGCTGCAGGATCGCCATAACCTCGACGCTGGTTCTGCTGTCCAGGTTCCCCGTCGGCTCGTCGGCCAGGATCAGGCTGGGGGCGTTGACGAGCGCACGGGCGATCGCGACGCGCTGCTGCTGGCCGCCCGACAGCTCGTTCGGCCGGTGGTGCGCCCGTGAGGCCAACCCGACCGCTTCGAGCGCGGCCATCGCCCGTTCCTCGCGCTCGCGGGGCGACACGCCGGCGTACATCATCGGCAGCATCACGTTGCCGATGGCATCCGTACGCTGCAGCAGGTTGAAGCCCTGGAAGATGAACCCGATCTTGAGGTTCCGAAGGTCCGCCAGCTCGTTGCCGGCCAGCGAGGAGACCTCGACGCCGTCGAGCTTGTAGGAGCCGGCCGTCGGGCGATCCAGACAGCCGATCACGTTCATGAAGGTGGATTTGCCGGAGCCGGACGGCCCCATGACCATGACCATCTCGCCGGCCCAGACTTTGAGCGCCACGCCACGCAAGGCCGCCACCACGGTGTCACCCATGTGGTACTCCTTGCGAAGGTCTGCCACCTCGATGACCGGCTGCCCTTCGCGATGGATGGGCGCGACCTGCGTCGGGGCGTCGTCCAGCGCGTCAGCGGCGGCCCCGTGGGGGGCCACCGCCGACATGGTGCTGGTTGCGCGCTCGTCTGACATCTGGAGCCTCTGTTCTTCGCCTGCTGCCTGTCCTGGTGCCTGTCGAGCCTGCTGGTCCGTCAGCGCCTGCTGGCTGCTCGCTGGACGGCTACGGGCCGCCCGGTGGCGGGCCGCCACCACCGCCGCCGGTGTTGCTGGGCTTGGCCTGATTGCCGCCACCACCGCCGGGCTTCGGGCTGGGGCCAAACAGGCTGCTGCCGCTGCTGGTGGGGGCGGCCACGCTCTGGCCGGTGATGACCCGGTCACCCACGTTGAGGCCGCTCAGCACCACGGTATTCTGATCGTCGCTGCTCCCGATCTGGATGCGCGTCGGGACTGCCTGCCCATCCTGCAAGACGAGGACCGTCGACGGCGTGCCGCCAGCGCCTGCCGTCTGCCCGCTCGGGGTGGGCGAGGCTGTCCGGGTGACTGCCGTCCCTGTCTGCGAGCGAGCGTAGGAGATCGCCGACGTTGGTATCAGGATAACGTCGTCTTGCTGCTCGACGATAATGTTCACGGTCGCCGTCATGGCCGGCAGCAGGCGGGCGTCGGTCTTGTCCACCTGGCAGATGACGTTGTAGACGACCACGTTCGAGACGGTCTGGCCGACGGGCTGGATCGCGAGCACCTGCCCGGTGAAGGTCCGCCCGGGGAACGCCGTCACCGTGAAGGTGATCCCCTGCCCCGCCGCGATCCGCCCGATGTCGGCCTCGCTGACCTGGGGCGTCACCTGGAGCGTACCGACCTCGGTCAGGGTGATGAAGCCGCCGGTGGCGTTGGTGGCGCCGGTGGAGGAGACCGCCGTCGCCGAGGTGGAGCTGGAGGATGTGCCGTTGGTGTTCGAGGAGCCCGAGCCGCTGACCCACTGCCCGACGACGCCGCTGATGCTGGAGACCGTCCCCTCGGTCGGCGAGGACAGGGTTGCCGAGTTGAGGTTGAGCTGGGCCGTCGCCAGCGCTTCGGCCTGCTGTCGGGTGCCCGAGGCCGCCTGGTCGATCTCCGTCTGGCGGCTCGGCGCGACGCTGACGGCGTGAGCGGCCTGGGCCGAGCTGAGCGCGGCATCCTGCTGGCTGAGGGTGTTCTGGGCGCTCTGGACCGTGCCGGCCTGGCCCGCGCGGGTGTTGGCCAGCGACGCTTCGGCCCGTTGCAGCGCCACCCGCGACTGTTCGAGGGCGTTCTGCGCCTGGGTGACGCTGGCCTGCTGCTGTGCCCGTGTCGATTCGAGCGACTTCTGGGCTGTCCGCAGCGTCGAGTCCGCCTGATCGACGGACGACTTCGCCTGCGCGACGTTCGACACGCTCTGGCTCTTGGTGTTGGCGGCCGAGACCATCGCGGCCTTCAGCGCGTCCGAGGCCGATTGCACCGAGTTCTGGGAGGTGGTCTGCGACTGGCGCGTGCTGGCAAGCCCGGTGTTGATGCTGGCTTCGGCGGTGCGGACGGCGCTCTGCGCGCTGGTCACCGAGGAGGCGGCCGACGTGACGGACTGCCGCGCCGAGGCCTCGGCCTGATCGAGCTGGGCCTCGGAGGTGCGGAGGCTGGCGCGGGCCTCGTTCTCGTTGCGCTTGGCGGAGTTGCAGGCGGTGGAGTTGTTGCCGCTGCCAGAGCAGGCCTCTTGCCGCGCCGAGACGGCGGACTGCACGCTGACCCTGGCCTGATCGCGCTGCCGCCGCTGGACGGTCAGCTCGCGCTCGGTGGTCCTCTTCTGGGCCTCGAACTCCTTCTGGGCGTTCTCCAGCGCCTTCCGCGCGTTCTCGACGGAGACACGGTCGCTGACACCGTTCTGTGTGCCGACATCGGTGGTGGCGGCCTGGCTCGCCTTCGCCGCCGCGACGTCGTTGAGGGCGCTGTCCACGGCCACCTGGGCCTCGGCGTTGGCGATGCTGGCCTGGGTGACGGCCGTCTCGTAGTCGGCGCGGGCGTTCTCCAGCGAGACCTGGGCGTTCTCGACGGCCTGCTGGCTGCTGGCGAGGGCCGTGTCGCGCTGCTCGACGGCGCTGGCCAGCGAGCTCTGCGCGCCTTCGAGATCGACGCGCGCAGAGGTTACGTCGGCGGCGGCGGCCGTGATGGCCGTCGCGGCGCTGGCCTGGGTTGACTCCAGGCTGCGGACGGCGCTTTCGCGGCTGACGCGCGCCCCTTCGAGCGTGGCGTTCGCCTGCTCGACCTCTTCATCGCGCGGGCCTTCACGCACCTGCCGCTCGTTGGCCAGGGCCTGCTCGTAGGAGGCCTCGGCCTGCCGGACCGCGGTTTCTAGATCTCCGGTGTCCTGGCGCGCCAGGATCTGCCCGGGCTGGACGCGGTCCCCGATGGAGACGTTGACCTCCACCAGCTTGCCAGCATTCTTGAAGCTGACAGGCACGCTGGTCGGGTTGGCAATCGGGCCCGTCGCGGCGATGGTGGTGCGGAGGGTGCCGCGGTTGACCTCGGACGACTGGTAGTTGGGGCGGGTGGTCTGCGAGCGAGTGTACTGCCACCAGATGATCCCGGCGACCACGCCCAGCACGATCAGCACAAGCAGGATCAGCCAGCGACGGCCAATCGGAGGGAGCCGGCCGGGTCGCCGGGGGCGCATACGCGAGAGGACAGCGGTAGCCATGGATCGCCTCGGTTAGCTCAGGTACGCCGACGCGCGTCCGCGTCTTGTGTGTGGGGGGAAGACCATCTGCTCAGCGCCGAACCCACAGCAGCGTGCCGCCAGGATGCACGCAGCCACCCCTCACGCTCCCGTGCCCCCGGCGCGAGCGGACGATAGCCGGCCGCTGACGGGCCGTGCAAGGCGCGGCAAGGGCGCGCATCATCCACACAGCCGTGGCAGGCGGCAGGGGCGGCGAAGAGGATGGCGAACAACGGTCATCATGCGCTTCCGAGCCAGCAGGGTGGCCGCCCGCGAGACACTCCCTGCCAGCGCTGGGCAGAGCGCACTGGCAGGGAGTGAAGCGGGACACGCCTATGATGGTGCGCGGAGGCTGAACTCCAGCGGCGAGAAAGCTGAAGATTTCCTGAAGCGATGTGCAGCCTCCGGAAGCCCGGCCAGCCCACGGCAACTATCGTGCCACCGGCTCCGGGCGGCCCGACGCCAGCGAGGCGTACACGGCGTCGATGACCCGCATCTGCGCGATGCTGTTCTCCGGCGGCAGCCGGTGTGGGACGCCGTTGTCCAGGCAGTCCTGCATGTGCTGCAGTTGCAGCCAGAACTGGTCGGTCGGCTCGAAGGTCTCGACGGTGCGGTTGCGCTTACGGTCGAAGATCTCCAGCGTGGTGGCGGTGCCGAGGTTGTCGCCCCAGGCGTTCTCGATCCGCAGCGAGCCTTCGCTGCCCATCACTTCGGCGACGTGGCGCGGGCCGGCCTGCCAGGAGACGCACCATTCGGCCGTTCGGCCACCGGAAAAGGTCGCCATCGCCACGACGTGCTCGTCGACGCCGGTCGGCCCCCAGGTGCCGATGGCCTGGACGGTCTCCGGCTCGGCGTCGAGCGCCCAGCGCAACTGGTTGATGCAGTAGCAGCCGATGTCGTAGGTGACGCCGCCGCCGACGGCCTTGTTGAACCGCCAGTTCTTCTGCGGATCGCGATCCTCCTCGGCGGTGACGGACATCATGGCGTTGCGGACGTGGCGCACCTCGCCGATGCCGCCCGAGCGGACAATCTCGATGGCCCGGTGGTGGATCGGCTGGTGTCGCAGACGAAACGCCTCGGCCAGCAGGACGCCGCGCTCCTGGGCCAGCCGGGCCATCTCAGCGGCCTGGGCGGTGTCCATTGCCAACGGCTTCTCGCAGAGGATGGCGCGAACCTTCCCGGAGGCGGACAGCCTGTCCACCAACTCGGCGTGGTACAGGCCCCAGGTCGCGATGATCGCAAGGTCCGCCTGCTCCTGCCCGAGCATAACGTTCAGATCGGTGTAGCGGCTCTCGACGCCAAAGGTGTCAGCCAGGGCGTCGGCGGCCTCGCGCCGCACGTCGCAGACGGCCACCAGATCAGCGCCGTCCAGGTCACGGCAGGCCGCCGCATGCCGGTAGGCGATGGCGCCCGTGCCGACCAACATCACGCGCATCAATACTCTCCCAGGCCGCCGGCGGCTCCGCGATGGGCCAGCGACGGCTGGGGATACTGTAGCCCGGCCGCCAGGTGCGCTTGATCCGCCGCCACGCCGGCCCCGGTCTGACACGGCACACGGGCAAGCACGTCACCACGCCGATGTTGACACCGTGTCCGTCCTCTCGAGCGGAGCGACCCCGCGCCACTACCCCGTCATCCCGAGCGGAGCGAGCGTGCGAGCGCAGTCGAGGGATCTTCCCGGAACGACGATGCACGGGGCCTGAGGAAGATCTCCACTTCGCTCGTTCCTCGCTTCGGTCGGGATGACGGGGCCGGCTCACAGTCGCTTGGATGACGGGGATGGGGTAGGCTCGTTCCACGACCCGTTGCGATCCTCGCGGCTGCTCCGAGCGACTACGCGGGAGCCATCAGGTGGCCGGGATCGCGACCGGCTCCGAGCCGGCCTCTGCAAGGCGGTGCTTGGCCTCGGCGTAGATGTCGTGTGGGAGCGGCCCGGCCAGCAGTGCCCGGACGTTATCGGCGAGGTGCGCGGGGTTGATGGTCCCGACGATGGTGGTGTCAAGGTCGGGGTGGGTGATCGTGAAGCGGAGGACGAACTCCATCCGCGACATCCCACCCAGCAAGTCGTCGATGCCGACCTGCTGCCAGGCGTCCCACGATGCGCCCTGCTCCTTGCCTGGGCCGCCCTTGGCCGCGCCGCCTCGAATGATGATGCCGGCCCCGGCGGCGGATGCCTGCTCGATCAGCAGCTCGTGCTGGCGCTCCAGCGCCGAGTACGGGATCTGGAACACGTCGAACACACCCATCGCGATCTGCTCTGGCAGGTTCGGGAGGGTGCCCGAGATGCCGATGAAGCGGACCTTGCCCTGCCGCTGGAGCTCTCGGAGCGCCTGGAGGCCGCCATGCTCCTCCAGTTGGGCCCGCGACGGCGAGCCGTGGAACTGCACGAGATCGAGGTAGTCGGTGTTCATGCGCTGGAGGCTCTGCTCGACCCCACGCACGATATTCTCAGGCGTGTAGACGTGTGGCTGGCTCGATCCAGCCTTCGCGGGCGGCGGGTTATCGAGCAGCTCGCCGGTCAGGCAGCCGCACTTCGAGGCCAGGAAATACTCGGAGCGCCGACGCCCGATGAACCGTCCGATGCGGCCCTCGGCGAGGCCGTAGTCGATCGAGGTGTCGATGAAGTTGATGCCGGCGTCCAGCACGGCGTTCAGGATCCGCTCGGACTGCTCGTCGGTCACGTCGCGGCCCCGTGGAACGCCGCGCATCTCCATCGAGCCGTAGCCGAGCACGGTGACGTCCAGACCAGTGCGCCCCAGCGTGCGCCTTGGAAGATCAAGCTTCGGCATGACGGTGACTCCCTTCCTACCCCACAACATCGCCCCTGCATTGTGGCCCACGCGGCAGGGGTTGGGGGAGAGACGGAACTGAGAGTTCGTTGGGACCAACTCGAAAACTAAGGCGCGCCACCTGTCCGTAGCACAATTCCGATGGACACAGAGGCCCAGCCTAGCCTACCATCGCCTGGACAGGCTTTGATGTGAGTCGCTGCGCCCTGTTCGAGTTCACTTGCCGTCTCTGCACGGTTGTGAAGACATTTCGAGGTCTCGGCTACCCTCATGCCCGCAAGCGTGCCAGCAGTTGTCCGTCCAGAGTTGCTGGTATGGGCACGAGAAGCGTCCGGATACTCAATTGACGAGGCCGCTCACAAGCTTGGTTTCAAAGACGGATCGAAGCTTGCTGATGCTGAGCAAGGTCGAAGTCAACTCACCCTTGCAAAACTGCGGGACGCTGCCCGCGTATACAAGCGTCCGCTAGCGGCATTCTTCCTGCCCCACCCGCCGGCTCCCGAGCCACTTGCACGAGATTTTCGGCGACTGACGGCCGACGAATCAGTTGAGATCTCACCCACACTCCGGCTTGAGTTGCGGCGTGCCCGCCGTCGACGCGAAATTGCGCTGCGGCTCCTCGCTGAGTCGGGCATCGAACCGAAGCCTTTCACCCTGCATGCAGAAGTCACCGAAGACCCAGAAATGGTTGCATCCAAGGCGAGAGAGTGGCTCGAAGCCTCGCTCACACCCATTCCACCAAAGACCGCGGAAGCGGCGCTTGCTGGATGGATAGAGCGAATCGAAGCACGTGACATCCTGGTCTGCCAAGTATCACGCATACCTGTCCGCATGATGCGTGGTTGCTCGATCAGCGGGGACCGTCTGCCCATCATCATCCTCAATGGAGCTGATGCCGCAACAGCCCGGATCTTCACTTTGATGCATGAGTTAGTGCATCTTATGATCCGAGAGGGCGGCGTATGCGGGTTGGTCGCGGCTACATCCACGTCCGTCGAGAATGACTCGGGCGTAGAAGGCTTCTGCAATCGAGTGGCGGGGGCGATCTTGCTACCAGGCAATACCTTACTGCAAGATGCAGAGGGCTTGTCGCGAGTTCATGAAGGCGAGGCAGCAGAGTCAGAGATCGCCAGCATCGCTTCAGCCCACTTCGTGAGCCGAGAGGTGGTAGTCATTCGCCTAGCCGAGTTGAACATGGTGCCTCGCAGCTTTGTGAACAGAAAGCTGGGCGAGTATCGCGCAGCCTACGTATCTCCACCGTCGGAAACCTCGCGGCCAACCGGTGGGCCACCTTACACGGTGCTAGCGATCCGCAACAATGGTCGGAGGTTTAGCCAACTTGTCCTGGGCGCTCTAGAGCGCAAGCAAATCAGCATCAAGGATGCCTCCGACTACCTCGATGTGAAGGCACGGCACTTCGCTGAGATGGCGGACCGGCTGGGACTCTAGCGTGCTCGCGCGGCCCACTCCCTTGTATGTATTTGATACCAGCGTATGGATAGATATCCGGCGCGGCTGCCCTCCCGACATCTTCGTGCAGTTGTGGGAGGCAATCGCGGCAGCAGTCGTCAGCGGCAGTCTCCGGTGCCCAGATGTAGTGCTGGCCGAGGTGGAGCGCCTTTCAGTGAGAGACGGCCTCGATGCAACGCTGAAGGGATACGACGGACTCTTCGTTCCGCTCGATGTTCCGCTCCAACAGGCGCTTCAAGACGTCCTTGTCCATGGTCAGGATCTTGTTGATCCGACAGGCCAGGTCGACAAGGCAGATCCTTATCTCATCGCCCTCGCGTACTTGAACGGTGGCAAAGTCGTAACTGATGAGCGACGTCGGAGGGCTCCTTCGGGCAGGAAGAAGATCCCCGACGTGTGTGACGATCTCGGTGTCCCTTGCCTGACCTGGGAAGAATTCCTTCACGATGTTGGCTGGAGATTCTGATACGTGTACGTTTGCTGATCCCCTACAGTAGGACAGGCTCAACGCATACACGTCTCGTCACAGAGCACTCCCCACGCACGCCAGGTGCATCAGGTGACCGCTCAGAGTGAGCGCAAGAAGGCGATCAGGCGGGCGCGTTCCTCGGCCGTCGCCTGGACGAACCAGTTGCGCGCCGCCTCAGCCTCGCCGCCGTGCCAGAGGATCGCCTCGTCGAGTGAGCGGGCCCGGCCGTCGTGCAGGAAGGTCGAGGACGCACCAGCAACCGTCTCGGTCAGCCCAATGCCCCACAACGGCGGCGTTCGCCACTCCGTCCCACTCGCCTCGAAGTCCGGGCGGCCATCGGCCAGCTCGGCGCCCAGGTCATGCAGCAGCAGATCGCTGTACGGGTAGATCGTCTGGTTCGCCAGGGCGCGTATCGGGCCTGGTCCCGTCTGGACGGAAGGCGTATGACAGCCCGTGCAGCCGGCCGCGACGAACAGCGCCTCGCCCGCGCGGGCCTCGGCAGACGGCGTCCGACGAGCCGGCACTGCCAGCGTGCGGACGTAGAAGATGACGGCGTCGAGCGTGCTCTGGTCGATCTCCGTACTGCCGTCCGTGGCCGGGAACATCGGGTTGGTGATGCCCATGTCCTCGCTGTAGGCCTGGGCCACCTGCTGCGGCAGGCCGGCCACGTTCGCCTTCAGCCCGAACCGCCCCAATCGGCGCTCTGCATTCGGGACATCCCAGACCCAGTTCGGCCGGCCGGAGATGCCGTCGCCATCACGATCCTCAGGATCGGCCAGCGCCAGGATGGCCGCTTCGGGCACAGCTTCCAGGAGGCCGCGCCCGAAGCTCGGCGGCGTGACCCGCAGCGAGCGCAGCACCTCGGGGCCGAGCGGCGTCCCGTCTGGCAGGGTGATCGTCAGGCTCGGCGTACGGAGCTGATACGGCGTGCCGTCGGCGTACTGGCCGTCAACGGTCTGCCACTGCAGCGCCACGCCCGCGTCCGGCTGAACGCCGAACGTGGCATGATCGCGGACCTGTGTCCCAAGCCCCGGCACGGCGGCCGGGCCACCGGGGACGTATGGCGCTCCCGCTGGCAGGCTCACCCGCACCAGCGCCTGACTCCGCCGCGCGCCGCTCCCGACCACCGGCTGCCCGCGGCCGTCCCCGACATGACAGCCGGCGCACGAGGCGTTGTTGAAGTGCGGCCCGAGGCCGCTGTTGGTCGGGGCCGCGCCGGCCACGAAGGTCGCTTCAAACGCGGTATCGCCGGTCAGGAACAGGGCGCGCTCCTCGGCGCTCAACGTCGGGCCGGGCAGCCCGAACGCCCGTGATGTGCGGCTGACGACGGTGAGATCGCCGCCGAGCCGCCCATCCTCCGGCACAACGGGCGTGGCTGGCTGGCGTCCGGGCGCAGCCACGGCGGCGGAGGCGACCAGCACGAACGGGATCCCTGCCACCAGCACGGCCAGGAACAGCCACTGCCAGCGGCTGTTGAGCCGGGGGTACGGCTTCTGAAGGCCAGGCACTGGGGCGCGCCGGGGCAATGGCTGTTCACTCATGACTGCGGTCATCCATGATGGGAGAGCTGCGACGACGGCGCGGACGCGTGGCTGCCCTGCCGGCGCTGCCAGATCAACACGGCTGCTGCTGCCAGGACCAGCAGCACCTGGGGAATGGTCGTCTCCAGCGTGGGAAACAGGCCGATCAGGTCACTGGATGGGAGGAACGGCTCCGGGGTGGCCGTCACGTAGCCGGACACCTGGAGCGCATGCACCCCCGACCCGACGAACTTGAACGCGAGGTAGTAGATCAGGGCGCTGGTCACCAGGAAGAAGGGCCGCAGTGGCAGCCGAACCCCGAGTCCCAGGATCAAGACGCCACAGACCACCAGGCCGGCGGTCCCGATCCCCAGCCCGAGCAGCAGGTCGCCGGTCTCGATGGACGGCGCGATCCCCAGGTAGAACAGCACCGTCTCAGCGCCCTCGCGGAACACCGCCAGGAACGCCAGCGCGGCCAGGGACAGCATGCTGTTCCCCGCCAGGGCCGCCGTGCCGCGTGTGTGGATGTACTGCTGCCACGCGCCCAGGCTGCTCTTGGCATGCAGCCAGTAGCTGACGTAGAGCAACAGCACGGCGGCCACCAGGCCCGTCAGCCCTTCGAGCAGCTCACGGTTGGCCCCCGCACTGGCCCGTGAGAAGATCGCGTTGACGCTGAGCGCCACCAGCACGCTCGCGAGCAGTGCCAGGCCACTCCCCGCCCAGATCCAGCGCCCCTTGTCGGCATTGCCGCTCTTGCGGAGGAACGCCAGCAGCGCCCCGATCACCAGCAGCGCTTCCAGGCCCTCGCGGAGCAGGATAGCGGCGGCGTCGAACGGGCCGTACCGCCCGCCAGACTCGACGATGGGCGCAAGATCGCGCTGCATCGTCCCCAGGGTGTCGCGCGCAAGGGCCGTGTCCGGCGGGCGCGCATTGAGCGCCGCGCGGACCCGTGCCGTGTTGTTCTCGGTGTCCGTGTAGACGCGCGCCGACCGCGCCTTGACCAGCCCCTCAACGTCCGGCCACTCCCGGGCGAAGGCGTCGATCTCGCTGCGCGCGCCAGCGGGATCGTTGGCGTCCAGGCGGGTCGTGGCCGTGCCCAGCCGCCTGACGACGGTTGCGAGGCTCGGGGCCGCGCTGGACGCGCGCACCGCCGTCGCCCGCGCCGACGGGACGGCACCACTGTAGCCGAGGACGAAGGCGTCGCACTCGGCCCGCAAACGCTCCAACTGCCAGACGGCAGCCGTCACGTCGACTGGCCGCGCCTTGAGGGCGAGCGATGCCTCGGCCTGCGCATCTTCGATGCCCCGATAGCTGGAACGTGAGAGCGCGCGCACACCCTCTTCCACGTCCAGCCAGCGGTCATTGAAGCGCCCGATCGCCGCCTCGGCGCTCACGGGGTCGCCGGCCTTGACGGCCGCCAGGGCCCGGTCAACCTCGCCAACAAGCTCCTGAACATCGTCGGAAGGCGTCGCCGCCCAGGCCAGCCCGGCTGGGAGGCTGACGCCCACACCAGCCACCAGCATGAGCAGGCCAGCCACCAGCACCCGAACGGCGCTGCTGCCTCTCACGTCATGCCTCCACAGGCACCGCTGGCCGCCGTGCTAACGGAGCTCGGGGAGCGCCGTGTCGATGACCGAGCGCAGCTTTGTCAGGGCGGCGCTGGCAGCCGCGCGGTCGGGTTGCGCCGGCTTCAGCAGGGTCGAGCGGACCTCGGCGATGGCGCTCTCGATCTCACGGTAGCGCTCGCGGGAGGCCGAGCGGATGCCCGCTTCGACGTCGCCCCAGCCATCGTCGAACCGGCGGAACGCCGTCTGGGCCGCCGCGACATCGCCGCGCCCGAGGGCCTGGGACGCGTCGTCAATCGCCGTTGAAAGCTCCATCAACTGGTCGGCCGGCGCCACATCCGGCGCCTCGTGCTCCCCGATCAGGAGGGCATACGTCTCGTTGTCGAAGAGATCGGCCAGATCGGCGGCAGCGTTGCGTGCCGCCCGAGCCTGGGCACTGCTGGCGGCGTTCAATACGGACTGCTCGAATGGTGCAGGGATGGCGTCGAGGGCAGCACGGGTCCGCTGGAAGCCGGCCATGATGTCGGCATCGAGGGCCGGATCCTTCGCCTTGACCAGCGCCTGGAGGGAGGTGGCCGCCGCCCGCCCCGGCAGCGCGCCCGCATAGGCCTGGAGCGCACCCTGGACGTTGTTGCGGTAGTCGTCGATGGAGGTCTGGCTGTACCAGCTCTCGGCCAGCGCCGGATCGCGATTGTCGAGCGGCAGCCCGATCTTCTCCTCGGCGACCTCGTTCAGGATGTCGGTGATGCCCACGAGCAGCTCTTCCACGACGGCGGACGAGCTGGCGTAGACTGCGTTGCCAGCGCCAGCCCCCGTCACCACCGAGCGGAAGGCTGGCTCCCCTTCGACGCCGCTCGTCCAGGCCGCGACAAGCGTCTGACCGATCCCCTCCATATCCTCGGCGACCAGTTGCGCGTACTCCAGCTCGCGCGGGGTGAGCGCCGAGGCTTCCTTGGCGCCCTTCTCACCGTAGAGGATCAGCTCCAGGCTGTGATATCCCTTGACGTCCGGCTCCAGCCCTTCGACCACGGCGGCGTTGAGCGGCGTCGTCTCGGCGAGCAGCGCCTTCAGGTTGTCCTCGCTGATCGGCCAGGAGTCCAGCGCTGGATCCAGCGCCAGGCTGCTCACCGGCCCAAACAGGAAGCTTTCACTCCACTCCCATGGCTCACGAGCGGCCAGCCACGCGGCCCGCGCCGCCTGGAGATTCCCTGGCGTGGGCGACTGCCTGAGCGTCACCACGGCGGACTTGAGCGCGGTGAGACGCTGCGCGAGCAGGGTGTAGGTCGGCAGTACCACGTTGTCGACGTAGGCCAGCGCGACATCAGCCTCGGACGGGGCTCCCTGTGCGGCAACCGGGCGCGGTAGCGCCTGCAGCAGACAGACAACGACAAGCAGAACGCGGATCAATCTGGTCATGATGGCTCTCCGGGAAGGACGATGGAGCACAGCTTCTCGATAGGCCTAATACAAGAGACAAGCATTCACTGGTGACGTATATTAGTACGATCTAAGACAATATCGCCAGGGGTACGCCCAGGGCGATTGCATGTTGATGTGGTCGTGTCACCTCGTCGGGGCTTGAAAGCCCCGCCTACGATCCTGCAGTCGCTGCGCGACGCTCCAGTCTCACCGGACGACGGCTGTTCCCGACGGCCGTCGCGCAGCGACGGAATGACTGTAGGCGGGGGTTTCAACCCCCGACCGCCCGTTCCATGATGCTTCGGGTACACCAATCAACATGCAATCGCCCTGATGCTGCTACCAGTGCAATCGTATGTTGAGCGCGTCGTGCGGCGGCGTCGGGGCTTGAAAGCCCCGCCTACGATCCTGCAGTCGCTGCGCGACGCTCCAGGCTCGCCAGCCCCAGCCGTTCCCTGCGTCCGTCGCGCAGCGACGGCGTGACTGTAGGCGGGGACTTCAGTCCCCGACCGCTCGTTCCATGATGCTTCAGGGACACCAATGAACAGGCAATCGCCCTGGACGCGTCACGGAGATTTCAGGAACGGTCCTGGGAGGTCGCCTGGCGCGCGCCGGGCGGCGCTCGTGGGAAAGGCCCGTCTGCGCCCCGGCCAGCGATATACTGGGGAGGCCGCCGCTCACCGGACCGGCACCGAGCCAGGCTGCGCGCAAAGGAGGCCGCATGGCGATCAGCACGTACACGCTCGACCAGTTCATCGCCGACATGCAAGAGCTCGTGGACGCGCAGCCAGACCAGCAGAAACTGTTCGACAAGGGCTCGGCCTACCTGGAGCGGCTCGTCACGACACCTGACGCGATTCCCGAGGAGTTCCGCGTGCCGTCCGGCAAGGGCCGGCGGCCGAACCACGGCAGCTACGCCATCTACCGAGGGCCGGGCCTGTTCGTCAGCTCGGTCGTGTGGGGGCCGGGCGACCACATCGGTCCGCACGATCACATGACCTGGGGCATGATCGGGGTGGCCGGCAACGCGATTCAGGAGACGCGCTACCGTCGGGTGGACGACCGCGACCGCGCGGACTACGCGCGGCTGGAGAAGGACCGTACCACCCTGGTCAAGCCTGGGGACGTCAGCGTGCTGGTCCCGGAGATCGACGAGATCCACGCCATGGACAACTTCAGCGACCGCGCAACCTACGAGATTCACGTCTATGGGAAGGATCTCGTCGGGCTGGACCGCTGCCAGTACAGCCTGGAGACCGGCAAGGTCCAACACTTCAAGAGCAGCAAGTTCGATAACTGTTGAGAGGAGTCGTCAGTGCTCAGTTGTCGGTGATCAGAGATGAGGGGCAGGCCGTGACATCGTGACAGGCCACTGATGACTGAGCACCGACCACCGAGGACTCGCACATGCTCGATATCGGGGCGGACACGCTCCAGCACCTCCTTCAGACCGGCTCGACCCTTGCGCTGCTCGACGTCCGCGAGCACGGCGAGTACAACCGCGCCCACATCCCCGGTGCGTCCGCGCTGCCACGCCGGCTGATCGAGCACCGCATCCGTCAGCTGGTGCCCGGGCGGCAGACCCAGATCGTCCTCTGTGATGACACCGGCCTGCGCTCGCGACTCGCAGCGAAGACGCTGGAGCGGCTGGGATACGCGCGCGTCGCCGTGCTGGATGGCGGTCTGAACGGCTGGGCCTCCGACGAGCGCCCGACCGAGTGGGGCATGAACGTCCCCAGCAAGGAGTTCGGCGAGAAGGTCGAGATCCAGCAGCACGTCCCGAGCATCGACGCGCGCGAGCTGGCCGCACGCATCGCGCGGGGCGACGATCTCACCATCCTCGACACCCGCACCCCCGACGAGTACGCCCGGTTCTGCATCCCTGGCGGCCGGAGCGTCCCGAACGGCGAGCTGGCGTACCGCATCGGCGAGATCCAGCGCGAGCGCCCGACGGCGCAGATCGTCGTCAACTGCGCCGGGCGCACCCGCGGCATCATCGGGACGCGCACGCTCCAGCGGATGGGTCTGCAGAACGTCGTCGGGCTGAAGAACGGCACCAGCGGCTGGGTCCTGGCCGGCCAGCAATTGGAGGCCGGCGCGCGCCGCCTGGAGTTGCCCGAGCCGTCCCCGGAGACGCGCGCGCAGGCCGAGGCCTACGCCCGCCGCATCATGGCCGAAGATGGCGTGCGGACCGTGGCCCCGGAGCAACTGACCGAGTTGCAGGCCCGCGACGACGGTCGGAGCCTGTACTGCATCGACGTGCGCACGCAGGCCGAGTACGAGCAGGGCCACATCCCCGGCTTCTGGTGGTTTCCCGGCGGACAGGTCGTGCAGCGCAGCGACGACGCCGTCGCCGTGCGGAACGGGACGGTCGTGCTGACCTGCGACGGCATCGCGCGGGCCGGCGTCGCCGCGTCCTGGCTCCGGCAGCTCGGCTTCCCGAACGTCTCGGTGCTGGATGGCGGAGCCGCGGCCTGGGCGGCGAGCGGCCGAGCGCTGGAGTCGGGGGCGTCCGAGCAGCTCCCGGCCGGGCTGCCGGAGGCGCAGGCGCGGGTTCGTCCGATGGACCCGCGGGCGCTTGCCGGCTTGCTGAAGACCCCTGGACCGCCCATCGTGCTGCACGTCGGCACAAGCCGCGAGTTCGCGGCCGGGCACGTGCTCGGGTCACACTGGCTGCCGCGCGGCTGGCTGGAGCCGCGCCTTGATGCGCTGATCCCAGACTGGACCGAGCCCATCGTGGTGACGAGCGTGGACGGCGTCGATGCGACGCTGGCGGCGGCCACGCTGCTCGACCTCGGCTACCACGACGTGGCCGTGCTGGCCGGCGGCACACGGGCCTGGGCTGCCGCCAGACTGCCCGTCGAGCGGGGCCTGACCGGCGTCATGGACCCACCAGATGACATCGTGCCGGCCGGCACCGACCGCGGCCATGCCGACATGGTCGAATACCTGCGCTGGGAAGAGGCGCTCGGCAAGAAGTACGCGCCGAGCTGACCGGCGTCCAGCCTGATGGGATCGTCGCCACAGCGCTTTCCGAACGAGCAGGCCGAGGCCCATCACTGGCTCGGCGTGCTCAAGGACGGCCCGCACGACCAGAAAATCGCAGCGCGGATCGGGCTGGCCCGCATCTTCGAGCGGCGTGGCATGCCCGACGAGGCCGTCGAACTGCTGGTGACCTGCATCGAGGCCGGCCACCATGACGTCGACGTGTACGAGTCGCTGGGCCGGCTGTACGCGGTGCAAGGCCGCCAGGATCTGAGCGTGCGGGCGCGCGCCGAGGCTCAACGGCTGCGCGTTCGGCAGCAGCGCGAGCGTGAGGAGGCTGAAGCCCGCGCCCGCGCTGAGGCCCAACCGGTGGCCACGCCGACTGACCCGGCGGCCCACCGCCGTCGCGGCCTGGTCTACATCGTGTCGGGCGCGTCAATCGCCGTCGGCGGCTTCCTGGTGGCGATGGTCTACGGCCAGGGCGTGCTGGTGATCCTGTACGCGCTGTCCGTCGCCGGCGTCGCGATGCTGCTGCACGGCGTGGCCGCCCTGGCGCCGCGCCGCTGAGGGGCTCGCAGTGGTCAGGCGCCAGGCAGGGATCTCGGGTGAAATAGTGCGACCCCCATTGTCATCCTGAGCGCAGCGAAGGATCTCACCCGCTGACCGTCAACGCCCGCGTCAGCGGGTGAGGTCCTTCGCTGCGCTCAGGATGACAATGGGGGGTCGCATGCTTTCACCTCGCCCCACATCCCTGCGACACTCGCCAGGGCGATTGCACGTTCGTTGATGTTCCCGCAACGCCGTGAAACGCGCAGGCGGGGGTTTCAACCCCGCCTACACTCACTCCGTCGCTGTGCGACGGCCGCCGGGAACGGCCGGCACTGGTGCGACTGGAGCGTCGCGCAGCGACTGCAGGATGGTAGGCGGGGCTTTCAAGCCCCGACGACGCCCCGCGCCCCACGCCCCACGCCCCTGCGACACTCGCGACAGGAGAAGCAGGGCGCTCCTGCCGTGGCGTACCCTCTACGGAGAGGCGCTTGCATCCTGATGCATGGCGGGCGTGCTCGACAGAACGGGAGCGACACCAATGAACGGGATCTCGGCCGAGCTGGCGACAAAGCTCGACATCGTTCGCGGGGCGCTGGAGCGGGACGGCGCGGTTGCTGCCCGCCTGCGCGGCGTTGACTGGTTTGCCTGGGCCACCTGTGGCGGCTCCAACGTCGTGATCCTGACCACCGAGACCGGTGTCGGCGAGGTCTTCATCACGACGGACGCCGCCTGGGTGCTGACCGACGAGATCGAGGCTGGCCGGCTGGCCGCCGAAGAGGCGCCGCTGGGCCTGCCGGTCTGGGCCGCCCCGTGGAACGACGGGCTGGCCCGGCAGGCGTTCGTGGATAGCGTGGTGGCGGGCGGCAAGGTCGTCAGCGACCGTCCGCTGCTGACCGAGATGCCGCTCCCCGGCGAGTTGGTGGCCGCCAAGCGCAGGCTCCTGCCAGCCGAGCTTGACCGCTACCGTCTGCTCGGGCGGGACGCCGCCGAGGCGATGACCGAGGTGCTTCACCGCGCCGCGCCCGACTGGACCGAGTGGCAGCTGGCCGGAGCCGGCGCCGAGGCGCTCTGGCGGCGCGGCATCGAGCCGACCCTCACCCTCGTGGGCGGCGAGGAACGCCTGCCCCACTTCCGCCACGCCACGGCCACTCGCAAGCCGCTCGGCTCCCGCGCGATGCTGGTCTTCTGCGGTCGGCGGCACGGCCTCTACGCCAATCTGACGCGCTTCGTCTACTTCCGCAACCCGACCGCCGAGGAAGAGACGCTCATCGAGCACGTCGCGCGGGTCGAGGCGGTGACCTTCGCCGCTTCGACCCCGGGCACGACGGCCGGCGCGGTCTACGACGTGATCGTCAGCGCCTACGCCGAGCTGGGCCACCCCGGCCAGGAGCAGCAGCACCACCAGGGAGGCACCACCGGCTACCTCTCGCGCGAGGCGTTCGCGCTGCCAGGGCTGGGCCTGCCCATCGACGAGAACACCGCGCTCGCCTGGAACCCGAGCCTCCCGGGCGCGAAGATCGAGGACACGGTGATCACCAGCCGCGGCGGCATCGAGATCCTGACCATCGACCCGGCCTGGCCGAGCGTCGAGGTGGACGGCCGGCCCCGACCCGACGTGCTGGTACGCGCCTGAGCCATCAGCGACCTACGACCTACGACCTACGACCTACGACCTACGACCTACGACCTACGACCTACGACCTACGACCTACGACCTACGACCTACGATGTCGGTGAAAGCACGCAAGTCCCAGTTGTCATCCTGAGCGTAGCGAAGGACCTCACCCGCTGACCGTCACGGTTGGGAGATCCTTCACGTCGCTCGCAAGCTCGCTCGTTCAGGATGACACACAGCCAGGATGACACACAGGCAGGATGACACACAGCCAGGATGACACACAGCCAGGATGACACACAGGCAGGATGACACACAGCCAGGATGACACACAGGGCGATTGCACAATCGCTCGTGTTTCCGAACACGGTGAACGGGCGGTCGCGGGTTTGTGCAGATTGACGAAGTGCCGCGGCAATAGCCCCTCACCCCCGACCCGCCGCGCGGCGGGTCCGGGGGTGAGGGGTCGTCCACGCCGTGTGGAATACCGCAACGCTTCGTCAATCGCCATCAAGCCCCGACGAAGCTGCAGGACGCGCCCATCATGCAATCACCACTGGCTGACGCCTGACCGTTGACCGCCGATACAATTGGCCGCACCTTGAGGAGGCCACCGTGTCCAGCCTGTCGACGCACACCCAGGCCCGCCGCCCGCTGATCGGCATCTCGATTGGCCGCCACACTGATCGGCTCGGCCGGACCTACGTGCGCCTGCCAGAGAGCTACGGCATCGCCATCACGGCGGCCGGCGGCGCACCGGTCCTGATCCCACCTATCGAGGACCGGCAAGCGCTCGAACGGATCTTCTCGACGCTTGACGGTATGCTCTTCCCGGGCGGGCTGGACGTTCACCCGTCGCGCTTCGGCGAGGAGACGCACCCGACCGTCAACGCCGATGAGCCGCTCGACGCCCTGGAGCTGCAACTCGCAGCCTGGGCCGCCGAGCGCGAGCTGACCACGCTCGGCATCTGCCGAGGGCAGCAGTTGCTCAACGTGGCGCTGGGCGGCACGCTGATCCAGGACTTGCCGACCCACGGCATCGCGCATCCGCAGAGCGCCGCCGCCCTCCGCGACGAGCTGGCCCATCCGATCAACGTCCAGGAAAGCTCACGCCTCGCCGCGATCTTCGGCAGCGGCGAGTTCTCGGTGAACAGCTTCCATCACCAGTCGGTCAAGCGGCCGGGCCGTGGCCTGACGCCCGTGGCGTGGTCGCCGGACGGCGTCATCGAAGCGGTCGAGAGCACCGAGCATCCGTGGCTCCTGGCCGTCCAGTTTCACCCCGAGGATCTGACGCCCGCCCACGAGCCGAGCCGTCGCCTGTTCGAGGCGTTCGTGGCGGCCTGCGCCGAGCGCTCCCGTGCAACGGTCGCCATCGCCACCTGAAACGGGCGCGGCACGGCGTATTGTGTCAAAACGTCAATTCTGTCGAAGGGGGTATCCCCGCGCGCCAGGTCCGTGGCGGCTCGGCCCTGACGCTCCGTCGGCCAGTACCGCCCGGTCTTCATCGCGCACCCTGTCGGCCCTCGGGGCGGACGCGCGCACTGTCGATCGTGCCGGTTGCCGGCGTCAATCTTGCAGCGTGCGCCGACGGCGGCACAGCATCGTCACGCTCCAGCCATGAGCATGATGATCTGCCATACTCGGCCACGCTACAGTACTCTCCCGAGTGAGCCGCTCTGATTCGCAGCGGGGGCCAACAGCATGACGAGTCTCGAAGAGTATTTCGGGCCGAACGCCGGCTACGTCGCCGATCTGTTCGACCAGTATCTGGAGAACCCGGCCTCGGTGGATGCCGAGACCCGCGCGATCTTCGACGCCTGGAAATCGGCCCCCGCCCCGTCCACGGTCGTCCCGACGCCTGCCGCCGACGCGCTCGACGTGTCGGCGGCTGCCGGCGCGGCGGCGCTCGCCCAGGCGATCCGGCTGTACGGCCACCTCGGCGCGAGCCTCGATCCGCTGGGAACCGCGCCGCCGGGCGATCCGCAGCTCGACGCGTCCTCTCACGGCATCGACGAGAACCTGCTGGCGCGCCTGCCCGGCAGCGCCGTCGGCGGGCCGGTCGGGCGGACCTCCGCCAACGCCGCCATCGCCATCAGGCGGCTGCGCGCCCTCTACTCCCACTCGACCGGCTACGAACTGGCGCACGTCCAGTCGCCGGCCGAGCGCGCCTGGCTGATCGAGGCCATCGAAGAGGGCCGCTACGCTCCGCCGTCCGACCCCGTGGACGAGCGCGAGCTGCTCGACCGTCTGACCGAGGTCTCGGCCTTCGAGCGGTTCCTGCACCGTGCCTACCCCGGGCAGACGCGCTTCTCCGTCGAGGGCGTCGGCATGATGATCCCGATGCTGGACGAGCTGATCGCGCGGGCGGCCCAGGGCGGCACCCGCTCGATCCTGCTCGGCATGGCGCATCGGGGCCGGCTCAACGTGCTGACCCACGTCCTCGGCAAGCCGTACGATCAGGTGCTTGGCGAGTTCGAGGGCCGCGGCCGGGCGCTCAGGAGCAGCCCGAACGACACGGTGGAGGGGGGCTGGGCCGGCGACGTGAAGTACCACGCCGGCGGCCGGCAAGAGTACACCGAGGGCAAGGCCACCATCGCCGTGGTGATGGTGCCGAACCCCTCTCACCTGGAGCTGGTCGATCCCGTCGTGCAGGGGATGGCCCGCGCCGCCGACGAGGATCGCCACAGTGCCGGTCGTCCCACCCAGGATCCTGATGCCGCCGTCGCCGTCCTGATCCACGGCGACGCCTCCTTCATGGGCCAGGGGATCGTCGCGGAGACGCTCAACCTCTCCGGCCTGCCGGGCTACCGGACGGGTGGGACGCTCCACCTGATCGCCAACAATCAGCTCGGCTTCACGACTGGCCCCTCCGAGGACCGCTCGACCCTCTACGCCAGCGACCTCGCCAAGGGCTTCGAGATCCCCGTGGTCCACGTCAACGCCCAGGATCCGCTGGCCTGCCTGGCGGCAGTCCGGCTGGCGGTGGCCTACCGCGCGCGCTTCGGCAAAGACTTCCTGATCGACCTGATCGGCTACCGCCGCTGGGGCCACAACGAGGGCGACGAGCCGTCGTTCACGCAGCCGGCCATGTACGAGACGATCTCGAAGCTGCCGACGGTCCGCGAGATGTTCGTCGAGGACTTGATCGCGCGGGGCGTCGTGCGTCCGGACGAGCCGGCCGCGCTGCTCAAGGCCGGCCTGGACGAGTTGCAGCGTATCCGCGAGGCGGTGCTGGCGCGCGGCGTCGACGCTGCCCCGGTGCCGGACCTCCAGGTGGCGAGGAACGGCCATGACCGGCCGGCCGCCTCGCTGCTGGGTGGCGGCCCGACGCTCGACACCCTGCGCGACCTCAACGCCGCGCTCTTGCGCTTCCCAGACGGCTTCACGCTGAATCCGAAGCTCGACCGCGCCATCCAGCGGCGGCGGGCCGGCTTCGAGTCGCCGGACGCGCCGATTGACTGGGGCCACGCCGAGACGCTGGCGTTCGCCACGCTGCTCCGCGAAGGCGTGCCGATCCGCCTGACCGGCCAGGACGCCGTGCGTGGCACGTTCAGCCAGCGCCACCTGACCTTCTACGACGCGAAGACCGGTGCGCCGTTCACGCCGCTGGAGGCGTTGCCGTCGGCGCGGGCCTCGTTTGACGTGCGGAACAGCCCGCTCTCCGAGAACGCGGCCCTCGGCTTCGAGTACGGCTACAGCGTCCAGGCAGCCGACACGCTGGTGCTCTGGGAGGGCCAGTACGGCGACTTCATCAACGGCGCCCAGGCCATCATCGACGAGTTCATCTGCTCGGGGCAGGCCAAGTGGGGCATGCTCTCGGGGATGGTGCTGCTGCTGCCCCACGCCTGGGAAGGCCAGGGGCCGGACCATTCGAGCGGCCGCCTCGAACGGTTCCTCGAGCTGTGCGCCGAGGACAACATGCAGGTTGTCAACTGCTCCACCGCCGCGCAGTATTTCCACCTGCTGCGGCGACAGGCGGCCTCGCTGGGCGAGCGCCCGCGTCCGCTGGTCGTCATGAGCCCGAAGAGCCTGCTACGGCATCCGATGGCCGCCGCCCGCGCGGCTGACCTCGCTGGTGGGGCTTTTCACCCCGTCCTGGACGACGCTCACGCCGCCGCCCGTCGCGCCGACATCCGTCGGCTGGTGCTCTGCTCGGGCAAGGTCTGGACGGACCTTGAAGGGCACAAGCAGCGGGCCGCTGCCGAGTCGTTGGCGGTGGTGCGGCTGGAGCAGTTCTACCCGTTCCCCGCCGACGAGCTTGCCGCCATCGTCCGTGCGTACCCGCACCTGGAGTCGGTGACGTGGCTTCAGGAGGAGCCCCAGAATCTGGGGGCGTGGACGTTCGTGCAGGGGCGGCTGCGGACGATCCTGCCTGCAGGCATCGCCCTGGAGTATGCCGGCCGGCCGCCGATGGCCAGTCCTTCTGAGGGCTGGTCTGACGCGCACGCGGCGGAGCAGCGCCGTATCATCGAGTCCGTCCTAGACGCTATCCGTGAGAGAGGTGTCAGCCATGCCGGTTGAGGTTCGCGTCCCGACGCTTGGCGAGTCGGTGAACGAGGCTACTGTCGCCTCCTGGCTCAAGCACGAGGGCGACATCGTCGAAGCCGGCGAGCCGCTCGTCGAGCTGGAGACCGACAAGGTAAACGTCGACGTGGCTGCCGAGCGCTCCGGGGTGCTGACCAGGATCATCCGCGCGGCCGGCGAGACGGTCCAGCCGGGCGACGTGCTGGCGGAGGTGGCCGATCCTGGCGCAGCGTCCGCGAGCGCGCCAGCCGCGGCCCCCGCCCTGGCCGACGCCGAAGCCTCCGCTCCCGCGCCATCTGAGCCGGCCGCGGCGACCGCCAGCGCTGCCGACCGGCCGCACGCCTCACCCGTGGCGCGGCGGATGGCAGACGAGCATCAGGTCGATCTCGGGCAGATCACCGGCAGTGGAACCGGCGGCCGGGTCACGCGCGAGGACGTGGAGCAGTACCTCGCGCAGCAGCGCCCGGCTGCGCCTGTTCCGTCCGCTGCGGCGGCGGCTGCCCCGACGCCCACCGCCGGCGCCCGCCCGGCCGACCCGCGCGGCGAGGAGCGGACGCGGATGTCCCGTCGCCGCCAGACCATCGCGATGCGGCTGCTGGAGGCCCAGCGTACGGCGGCCATGCTCACCACCTTCAACGAGGTGGATATGAGCGGCGTCATGTCCCTGCGCTCGGCCCGCCGCGAGGAGTTCCAGAAACGGCACGGCATCGGGCTGGGCTTCATGTCCTTCTTCACCAAGGCGGCCGTCGCGGCGCTCAGGGCGTTCCCGAACATCAACGCCGAGATCCAGGGCGACGAGATCGTTCGGAAGAAGTACTACGACATCGGCATCGCCGTGGCGGCGAGTGAAGGGCTGGTCGTGCCGATCGTGCGTGACGCCGACCGCAAGGGCTTCGCGGAGATCGAGCGCACCATCGTGCAACTGGCCGAGAAGGCCCGTAACAACACGCTGACGTTGGACGATCTGCGCGGCGGCACCTTCACGATCACGAACGGCGGCGTCTTCGGCTCGCTGCTCTCCACCCCGATCCTCAGCCCGCCGCAGGTCGGCATTCTGGGGATGCACAAGATCCAGCAGCGGCCCATCGCCGTCAACAACGAGGTCGTGATCCGCCCGATGATGTACCTGGCGCTCTCCTACGATCACCGCATCGTGGATGGCCAGGAGGCGGTCCAGTTCCTGGTGCGAATCAAGGAGCTGATCGAAGACCCGACGGCGCTGCTGCTGGACTCGTGACGAGCTGGCCTGTCGTTCGACACAGGCGTAAGGACGCGAACTCCAACTGTCATCCTGAGCGCAGCGAAGGACCTCACCCGCTGACGCGGTCGTTGACGGTCAGCGGGTGCTGCGCAGGTTGACGGTCAGCGGGTGCTGCGCAGGTTGACGGTCAGCGGGTGATGCGCAGGTTGACGGTCAGTGGGTGCTGCGCAGGTTGACGGTCAGCGGGTGCTGCGCAGGTTGACGGTCAGCGGGTGCTGCGCAGGTTGACGGTCAGTGGGTGCTGCGCAGGTTGACGGTCAGTGGGTGCTGCGCAGGTTGACGGTCAGTGGGTGAGGTCCTTCGCTGCGCTCAGGACGACATGGAGAGTTGCGTCTTTACTACATCGCAGCGGCGCGCGTCAGCAAGCATGCTTCCACGACCCACGACCCACGACCCACGACCCAGCCTACGCGCCCAGCTGCTCCGCAAGGTCCACGAAGCTGGTCGCCACCACGTCGATCTTCTCGCGGTCCGGCTCGCCTTCGCGCTGGCCGTTCTCGCCCCACTCGGCGTCGCGGCGCACGAACCCGGTTCGCATGCCGTGCTCTCGCGAGGCGTAGAGGTCGCGAAGGTGGGCGGCCGTCATCATCACCTGGTGCATCGGCAGGCCCAGGAACCGCCCAGAGGAGAGGTACATCTCCGGCTCGGGCTTGAACTTCTGCACCAGCTCAGCCGAGAGGATCGCGTCCCAGGGCAGGCCGCCGTGCTTCGCCATGTCGGTCAGCAGCGCGACGTTTCCGTTCGACAGCGTAGCGATCACGAACTTCTTCTTGAGGCGCGTCAGCCCCTCGACGGAGTCCGCCCACGGGTCCAGCCGATGCCAGACCTTGTGCAGCCAGGCCACCTGCGCCTCGGACAGACCGTTCAGGCCGTACTTCGGCAGCATCTCCTGAAGCTTGTCCATCATGAACTCATCGGTGGTCTGGTAGGGCGCGGTGCCCGCGCGGATCTTCGCGATCTGCTCGTGGTAGCCGACCCGCCGCCACTCCTCGGCAAACCTCGGCCAGTCCGTCGTCAGGCCGGTTTCGCGGGTGATCTGCTCTCCGGCTTTGATGACCGACCCACGCCAGTTCACCACCGTCCCGAACACGTCGAAGACGAGTGCCTTGACCTCACTGCCGATGCCTGCCGAGCTCATCGCTGCTGCTCCCCTCACCGGGCTGCCCGCCATCGGGCAGACTGTCGCATCGTCGGGTGCGCCACTGACCGACCGGCCCGGAGACGCCATCGCCGTGTGGGCCTGTCGCGTGGAATGGTACCCTCCGCGCACATCCGAACGACGAAACGAGCAAGCGTTGGCAGCTATGGGCAGAACGGGAGAGCCGTCAGGCACGCTGGGGGAGCGGCGATGATCGAGATTCGCGAGGCCAACACGCTGTCCCAGGCCGAGTACGACCAACTCGCCGAGCTGCTGGTGGCCGTGGTGGACGACGGTGCTTCGATCGGCTTTCTGCCGCCGCTCGCCCCCGCCGAGGCTGATGCGTACTGGCGCGGCGTGCTCGGGCCGAACACCGTGCTCCTGCTGGCCGAGGAGGATGGAGCGATCATCGGGTCGGCCCAGTTGCACCTGGAGCCGCGCGCCAACGGCAACCACCGCGCGGAGGTCGCCAAAGTGATGGTGTCTCCGAAGGCCCGCCGCCGTGGACTGGGACGGGCGCTGATGGTGCGGCTGGAGGACGTCGCGCGGCGCGACGGGCGCTCGCTGCTGGTGCTCGACACGCGCGACGGCGACCCGTCGAACGACCTGTACCGCTCGATGGGTTACCTGGACGTGGGCAAGATCCCGGGCTACGCACGCTCGGCGGGCGGCAGTCTGCACGCGACGGTCTTCTACTACAAGACGCTCGCATAGCAGTCAGTCTTCAGTCCTCAGTTCGCGGTGAATCGGCCGGTCTGCTGGCCAGCCTCTGGCAACTGAAGGCCGAAACTGACCACTCGCTCATACCTGCCCGTACCGGAAGCACGACGTGACGTGGTCGTTGACCATGCCGGTCGCCTGCATGTGTGCGTAGACGATGGTCGAGCCGACAAACGTGAAGCCGCGCTTCTTCAAGTCCTTGCTGATGGCGTCCGACACCGCCGTCTTCGCCGGGATGTCGCCCATGCCGTGGGGACGGTTGACGATGGGCTGGCCGTCCACAAAGCCCCAGATGTACCGGTCGAAGCTGCCGAACTCGCGCTGCACGGCCAGGAAGGCGCGGGCGTTCTGAACCGTGCCCCGAATCTTGAGCTTGTTCCGCACGATGCCCGGATTCTCCAGCAGCTCGGCGATCTTCTCCTCGCCGTACTCGGCGATGCGGACCGGGTCGAAGCGGTCGAACGCGGCGCGGTAGTTCTCGCGCTTGCGGAGAATGGTGATCCAGCTCAGGCCGGCCTGTGCGCCTTCGAGCGTCAGCATCTCGAACAGCTTCGCGTCGTCGTGGACGGGGACGCCCCACTCGTCGTCGTGGTACGACACATAGAGCGGGTCGGTGCCCGCCCAGGCGCACCGCCCGACCTGTACGTCCAGACCAGCCGCCGACTCCGCCACCTCTGCACTCATCCCAGCCCTCCAACCACACCATCGTACCCGAACAGGTGTTCGGTGTCTACGCTGGGAGCCGGCTGATTCGCGTCTGTGATGGCGCTGGACGGCGACCTCCCGGAAGGCCGGCCGTGGCTCCGGGGCGCGGCAGCGTCCTGGCTTCCCGTGGTACCGTGAGGCCAGTATCCGTGCCGGCTCCTGTTGGCGGCCGGCCATCCCTGGGCGAGGCGCTCAGACGGCGCTTCGGCCCGTTCACGCTGGCGCAAGGGGGCGCACCATGATCACCCGGTTCGGCAGTCTGTACGCTGGGGCCGTGGATCTTGACGACTACGGCTACGAAGCGACGCCGGTCAACGACCGCTGGCTCTCGGACGAGCGTCTGAACACCGTCTACGAGAAGGCCGAAGCCATCGCGAAGCTGATGGACCGCAGCGGCTACTCGACGTTCTGGATGGCCGAGCACCATTTCCAGCGCGAGGGGTACGAGTGCATCCCGAACGTCCTGATGATGGCCGTCCACCTCACCCACCTGACGACGCGGCTCAAGATCGGGTGCGGCTTCAACATCGCGCCGATGTGGCACCCGGTCCGCCTGGCCGAAGATTACGCGATGGCCGACATCCTGACGAAGGGCCGGGTCGTGTTCGGCGTGGGGCGCGGCTACCACACCCGTGAGGTCGAGGTGTTCGGCGCCCCGATGCTCGACCAGGACGCCAACCGCGAGTTGTTCGAGGAGCAGGTTGAGCTGATCCTGAAAGCGTTCAACCAGCGGGCGTTCTCCCACCAGGGGAAGCACTACACGGTGCCGCCGCCCGTCCCCTACCGTGGCTACAACGTGCAGGAAATCACCCTGGTCCCCCGCCCGATCACCCGCCCGGTCGACTGCTACCAGCCTATCGTCAGCGCCAGTCCGCGCGGGCTGGACTTCATGGCCCGCAACGGCATGAAGGGCATCATGGGCGGCGGCGCGGCCATCGGCGGCGGCAGCGAGCGGACGGCGGTCGCGTGGCGAGACGCCCTGGCCCGGAACGGTCGGGAGACGGAGCTTGGCGGCGACCTGATCGTCGGGCTGACGGTCCACATCGCCGACAGCCAGGAGGCCGGCATCCGCGAGGCCACCCCGTACTACGAGGAGTGGGTCAAGATGTTCGCGCCGCTCGGCTTCGTGCGCGGCTTGAACGAGGCCCAGGTCGCGGCGGCGGCCTCGCCGGCCACGGCGCGGACCGGCAACCTCCCGACGATGCAGGATCAGATCGCGTCGGGCGCGTGGCTGGTCGGCTCACCGGAGCAGATCGCCGAGCAGATCGCCGACATTCAGGACCGCTGGCCGGGCCTGCAGGAGGTCAATATCGGGCACCCGGTCGGCATGCCGAAGGCCATTGTGCTGGAGCAGCTTGAGCGGTTCGCCCAGGAGGTCATGCCGAAGTTCACGCGGCAGCCGGTGGCGGCAGGGTAAGACGGGGAAAGGCCCGCACCCCCGGTTGTCGGTGGTGCGGGCTTTTCGCTCGGCCCCTACGCGCAGACCGGCGCGTCGGCGCTCCAGCGGTTGTACGATGGGTCTTCCAGCCGGGCGAGGTGCTCGCGGGTGTCGAGCCACAGCTTCGCCCAGGCGGCCGGGTCGTCGAGCACCTGCTCCGGGTGGACCCGGCTCCGCGCCACGAAGCCCGGGAAGCTCGGCCGGCCGGTCGGCTGGCCGATGGGCTGGTAGCGCAGGTCGAAGCTGATCCGGACCTGATCCTCGGTCACGTTGTCCAGCGAGGAGTGGATCGTCTGCTGGTTCATCAGCAGGGCGCCGCCGGCCTTCATCGGCAGCGGCTTCGCCAGGTTGGTGTCGAACAGCATCTCGGGGATGCGGAGCTGGTCGAGCGGGCAGTGGTCCTTGAGACCCTCGACGTGGCTGCGCGGGATCACCTGCATGCAGCCGTTCGCCTCGGTCGCGTCGGTCAGGGGCAGCCAGACCGTCAGGATGGTCGCCTCGTCGGCCTCCGGCAGCACGACGCCGTTGTCCTGGTGCCACTCGATCTTGCTGACGAGGCCGTTCCCCTGCGCCCCGTTCTTGAAGACCTTCGGCGGCAGCTTGGTGCGGATGTGCTGGACCGGGTTCGAGTAGACCTCCGGCCCGATGATGCTCTCCACCACGTCGAGCAGGCGCGGCGAGGTCAGCAGCCGGAAGACGGCCGGCCCGACATGCATCGGGGTGTCGTACTTGATGCCCTTCTGGGGCAGGCTGATGTCGAAGTTGCTCGAGAACACTCGCCGGGCGTCCATGCAGACCTGGGTGAGGCGGTCGGCGAAGCTCAGGTTCTCGTAGCGCTCGCGCAGCGTCCCCTCGGCCACCAGCCGATCCACGATGCCGTCGAGGACTGCCGAATACTCGGCGAAGAGGGGTTGGATATCGGCCACCGGGTCGAGCACGTTCTCGACGACGAGGTAGCCTTCACGGTTGAACTGCTCCAACTGCGCGGCGGTCAGGCCGGGCATCATTGCCTCCTGTGCGTGTGGGTCGAGGGTCGTGGATCGCAGGTCAAGGGGCACGTGTCCCCACGACCCACGATCCAGGACCTGTCACCTGGAGCTTACCAGGGCATCGTCCGCTTGGAGTGCTTGCGGCCGATCTCGGCGATCTCCTCGCCACCCCGGCCAGCCGAGCTGATCCGGACGCCCTCGTCAATCCGCTCGGCCACGTTCTCCCTGGTCATCCCTTCGAGGAACGCGATGCCGGCCGCCTTCGCCGCGGCGAAGACGCGATTGCGAGCGGCCCACATCTCGGCCGGGTACGGCGGATCGTGCGCGTCCGGGTGGCCCATCGACATGCCCATGTCGCCAGGGCCCCACTCGACGAAGCCGATGCCCGGGATCTGGGTCAGGATCTCGGCGTACTGGAGCGCGTGGCGGTTCTCGATCTTGAGGCCCAGCAGCAGCTCGCCGTTCGGGTTGAGCGGCCACGGATCGGCCTTCGCCAGGTACTCCGGCACCTCGAGGCCCCAGATCGAGGCCGCGTGCGCCTGCCCGGCGCTGCCGCGCTGGCCCTCGCCCAGGCCCTTGCCGACGCCTTCGAGGTTGAAGGGGTAGCGGCAGCTCTCGACGAACGCCCGCACCGCCGCGGGGCTGTTGCAGTGCGTCATCAGGATGCCGTGGACGCCCGCGCACAGCACCTGGGTGAACATCCAGGCGTTGGCGCGGATGATGTACTCCTCCTTCGCCGTGACGGGCACCACGGCGATGACGGCGGGCATCCGATGGCCGCTGCGCGTCGGGCCGGCGTCGGCGAGGCCCTGCATGAACTTGCTCAGGCCGGCGATGTCGTACGGATGATGCTCCATATCGACGTTGATAAAGTCGGCCCAGGTCGCGGCGGCCGCCTTGCCGCCTTCGTACGTCAGATCTTGCGTGGTGTGGTAGTAAATCGGCTGGTCTTGCGCGAGCAGCTCGATCGCCCGGTTGACCCGTGGCATCTGATCCTCCCTGCGACGTTGCGCGCGGGCAGTGTAGCAGGGCGACGATACAGGTTTCAGGCCCGGCTGCAACGCGACGGGCGCGCTCAGGCGGAGACGGGCAGGTCTTCCGGTCTCCAGGTGTGCGGAGTGTTCGGGACACCGCGCAAGATGACCAACGACACGACGATCCACACGGCCAGCGTCAGCACGGCCATCGGGCGGCCGAGCGCCAGGTAGTCCGCCACCAGCCACCAGAGCAGCGGCCCGGTGATGGCGGCGAACCGCCCGACCATCGAGTAGAGCCCGTAGAACTGGCCCAGGTAGCGCGGCGGCGCCAATTGGAGCATCAGCGGACGGTCGGCGGTCCAGGTGCCGCCCAGCGCGATGCCGGCCACCGGGCTGGCGATCCAGAACAGCCAGCCCGGCAGATCGAACGCCCCGATGGCGGCCACCAGCCCGAACACGACGAGCCACAGCCAGAGGATGATGTCGAGGGTCCGCTTCGCCCCGAGCTTGTCGACGATCGGTCCCCACCCGAGGCCGCCGACAATCCCTGCCACGATGCCCGCCAGCAGCAGCAGCTGGCTCTGACTCTTGCTGTAGCCGATCTCGTTGGTGATGTAGATGCCCATGAACGCGATCAGCGTGTTGGCGGCGTCGGCGTAGAACATGCGGCCAAACAGGAAGCGCCCCAGGCCCGGATAGTGGCGCACCCGCCCAACGGTGTGGGACAGTTCGGAGACGGCCGCCTTGAGCGTCCGCATGCTCAGCGGCTGCGTGTCGAGGCGCTTCGGCTCGTGGACGAACAGGAAGCACGGCACGGCGAACGCCAGAAAGAGCAGGCCGGTGACCTGGAAGATCAGCGGCGGCACCGGGGCGTTGTCGGCCACCAGCAGCAGGCCCGTCCCGATGCCGATGAACGATCCGACGTACCCGACGCCCACCCCAAGCCCGCCGATCCGGCCGCGCGTCTCCGGCGTGCTGACGACGGGCAAGAGGGCGTCATAGAAGACGAGGCCTGCCTGGTAGAAGTAGTTCGCGAAGACGAACAACGCGAGGGTGACCCAGAGGCCGCCCTGCCCCAGCAGCAGCGTGAAGGTGATGCAGGCGAGCGTGGTGCCGACCAGATACGGCATCCGGCGGCCGGCCTGATCGGAGATCGCGCCGATCAGCGGGGCCGTGACGAACATCAGCCCCATCGAGAGGCTGTTGGCAAGGCCGTAGTTGCCGTCCTTGCCGCCCATGTCGTTGACGACCCACTGGAGCAGGAAGAATGAGACGATGTTGAACGAGAAGATCGTGTTGGCAAGGTCGTAGGAGACCCAGCTTGCGACGGCCAGCGGCGAGATGCGCTGGCCGGTCCCGCTCTGGCTCGCCGGGCGCGCCGCGTGTGGCCCGCCCGCTGTTTCAGGTGTCACATCCACGCCTGCCCGCTCCCCTGCGCGTCACCCACGGATCGGATACTACCGTCCCATGCCTCTGCGTGTCGGCGACCGCGCCCCCCACTTTACTCTGCCAGATGCGGCCGGCGAGTAGATCAGCCTGTCACAGTTCGCGGAGCGACTCGCGGGTGGGACCAGACATCGTGCATGCTGCGACGCGCATGTTGCCGTGTGCCGGTCGCCACAGTAGTCGGGCGGGGCGCGCGCTCGGTACGATTGCTTCTAGTCGAGCGTGAGACGCTGCGGCGACGGGACCCTGGGAGGGTATCGAGTGGACGTGCGGTTTCACGCGACGCTCAGACAGGCGGTCGGCGGCAAGCACGTGGACGTTGACTGGTACGACGGGTTGACCGTCTGGGGCTTCGTCACGCAGATGATCGAGCGGTACCCGGCGCTCGGGCCGCAGTTGCTCGATCGGGATGGGAAGCTGGCCCGCCACGTTCACGTCATGGTCAACGGGCGCGACGCGCCGTACCTGACGGCTGGCATGGAGACGCCCTTGCGCGAGCAGGACAAGATCGACGTCTTTCCGCCGGTCGGGGGAGGCTGACGTGCGAGGGCCGGGTGGAGGGCCGGGTGAGCGCGAGGGAGGCCGACAATGAGTGACGCCGTCCACGAGCGCGTGCTGCGTGGGATGCCACGCTGGTTGCTGTGCGGCTACCTGGAAGACCTCGGCGGTACGACGCGTGAGCGTGGCGACGGCGCGGCCGGCGCTGACGAAGACATCGTCGACGGCGACGGCTGGCAGGCGACGCTCACGCAGCTGGAGGATTACCGGATCGGCGGTCTGAGCAGCGGCCAGGTCCGCCTGCGCGTCACCGGCGATCCCGACGAGGTGCGCGGGATGCTCTCCCGGCTTGCGCCGCGCCTTTTCCGCGGCGGCGGCTGATCTCGCACCGACGTCGGGCGGCATGCGCGCCAGCCCCGCCCCAATCGTCCGTGCGAAATATCGGCTCCGCGAATCGTGTTGTGGTGAGAGGTACGCGCGAAACTGCCGACGCCCATAGCCTGACCAAATCCTGACGACCGCCATGGCGGTGTGGAGATGCCTGCATGGTCCCCCTCTCCATCCTCGATCTGGTTCCGGTCCCACGTGGCTCCGCGCCCGGTGATGCCCTCCAGAACAGCCTCGACCTCGTGCGGCACGCCGAGCGGCTCGGGTACACGCGCTACTGGGTGGCCGAGCATCACAACAGCCCGGGCATCGCCAGTGCCGCGACCTCCGTCGTGATCGGGTTCCTGGCCGGTGGCACGAAGACGATCCGGGTCGGCTCAGGCGGCATCATGCTGCCGAACCACTCGCCCATCGTGATCGCCGAGCAGTTTGGGACGCTCGAATCGCTCTATCCGGGCCGCATCGACCTCGGGCTGGGGCGGGCGCCCGGCACGGACGGCTACACGATCCGCGCGATGCGCCGGAACCCGATGGCCGCCGAGAACTTCCCACGCGACGTGCAGGAGCTTCAGGCGTTGATGGGGTCCGTGCAGGAAGGCCAGATCATCCAGGCGGTCCCCGGCGCCGACACCAACGTGCCGCTCTGGATTCTGGGGTCCAGTACCTACGGCGCGCAGCTGGCGGGCATCCTCGGACTGCCCTACGCCTTCGCCTCGCACTTCGCGCCGGACCTGCTGATGGAGGCGCTCGACCTCTACCGGCAGCGGTTCAAGCCGTCCGTGCAGCTCGAGCAGCCGTACGCGATGGTCGGCCTGCCCGTCGTCGCGGCTGAGACGGACGCCGAGGCCCAGCACCTGTTCACCTCAACGCTGCAGTCCAGCACCAACCAGCTGCGAAACACCCGGGGCCAGTTGCCGCCGCCCACCGACGACATCGACAGCTATTGGACCCTGCAGGAGAAGGCGCAGGTGATGCACAAGCTCCAGTACGCCATCGTCGGTTCGAAGGAGACGGTGCGGGCGGGCCTGGAGCGGATTGTCCAGCAGACAGGGGCCAGTGAGCTGATGCTGGTCAGCGCGATCTGGGACCACGCGGCGCGAGTGCGCTCGCTGGAGATCGTGGCCGAGGCGGTGGGTGGCCTGCATGCTGACGGGATTGGCCGTCCCGAGCCGTCTGTCGCCGCGACGGTCTGACGCCCTCGCGCTACGGCCACCGCGACTGCCATGCTGACGCGCTCGCCGTGCCCGCCGGGCTATCCTCTGGCCGCGGCGGCGAGGCCGTCGCGTGGCCGTCGCGGGCTTCCCTGCGCGAAGCCGCACCGGCCGGTCGTCGAGGAGGACGAGTGTGGCCAGCACCCGGTTGAAGATCGGCATCATTGGCTGTGGCGCCATCGCCCAGGTTCAGCACCTTCCGCATCTCCGTGAGCTGCCTGATGACTTCGAGATCGCGGGGCTCTGCGACCTCTCAAAGGGCCTGATGGCCCGGCTGGGCCAGGAGTACGGCGTCTCGCCGGAACGCCAGTTCCAGGACTATCGCGACCTGCTGGCCTCGGATGTCGAGGCGGTGATCGTCTGTCCGTCTGGGACGCATGCCCCGGCCAGCATCGCCGCCGCCGAGGCCGGCAAGCATGTGTTCGTCGAGAAGCCGATGTGCGTGACCGTCGCCGAGGCTGACGCGATGGTCGCTGCCGCCGAGAGGGCCGGCGTGATCCTCCAGGTCGGCTACATGAAGCGGCACGAGCCGGCCTACCAGTTCGCACAGGCGCGGATCAAAGCGATCCCGGATGTCAGGTTCATCCAGGTCAACCACCTGCATCCCGACAACTCGCTGCACCTCGCCGAGTTCAACCTGCACACGTTCGACGATTTCCCGCCCGGCGCGCGGGATGCCGTGCGGGCGGAGCATCGCCGGCTGGTGGCCGAAGCGCTCGGCCTGCCCTCGGCGCCCGACGACATCGTCCAGGCGTTCAGCCTGGTGCTCGGCAGCCTGATTCACGACCTTGGTAACCTGTACGGCTGCTTCGGACCGCCCGAGCGCGTCGTTTCGACGGAGATCTGGGGCGGCGGCCGGGCGATCACCATCGTGCTGCAGTACGCGGGCGACATCCGCGCGGTGGTGAGCTGGGTTGACCTGCCCGAGCTTCAGGATTTCGACGAAACGTTCGAGGTGTACGGCTCGCGGGATCGGGTGATCGTGTCGTTCCCGACCGGGTTCTCGCGTGGCCTGCCGACCCACGTCACGGTCAAGGGCATGGACGAAGACGGGACGCCCTGGACGAAGGGGTACGCCTGGCACGACAACCCGTTCAAGATCGAGATCCGGCACTTCCGTGAGAGTATCCTGGCGGGCCGCCAGCCGATCACGCCCGGCCGAGACGCCCGCGACGATATCGCCCTGACCCGCGACATCATCCTGGCGTACCTGAACCGCTGACCCCGCCTGCGTCGGCCTCGGCAACACGGCGAACGAAATGATGGAGAATCCGCACCGCGAGCGTCGGAGTGACCATGCCGTATCAGGTGTTCGACTACCGTACCGATGTCAAGAGTCTGTTCTTCACCTCGCGGATTCGGAGCCGCTTCCTCAAGATGGAGCCGGGCGAGGTGGCCCGACGCCACAGCCACGATCTCGGGCACGAGATCTTCCTGATTCTGGAAGGCATCTGCGATATGGAGATCGACGGGCAGACCGAGCGGCTCCTGCCCGGGCAGATGTGCGTAGCCTGGGCGCATCAGATGCATCAGGCCAGCAACCCGGGTACCGTCCCGATGACGATGTATCTCTCGGTGACGCCGCACGTCGAGCCGACCCACACCCACTACGACCAGGAGACGGGCGAGCAGCTGCCGCCCCGCTACAATCCGCCCGGCTCGTTCGATCAGCCGGACCGGGTGGCCGGCGTCCCGACCGTCGAGCTTGCCGAGCGCCAGCTCCAGGCGTTCCGCCAGTTCGCCGAGACCGTGCGGGCGGCTGCCGCGGCCCACGAGCAGGGTATCGCGGCGCTCACGGCAGCTGCCGAGGCTGATGACCAGGCCGGCGTCGTCGCCGCGATGGATGGCCTGTGGGCGCACGTCCGCGCCAGCCACGATCGGCTCGACGCCATGACGAACGCCTGGAACGACCTCGCGCCGCGAGCGGCCGACCGCCCGTAGCAACCGCCGACGTCAGGCGGCCCGCGGTCGGGCGCAGGCCACCTGACGTCGGCAGGCTGCTGACCACCTCGCCATCGGTCTCTGCAACTGGGGCGGACCGGGCAAGGTGCAGGCCGCCTGACGTCGGCAGGCTGCTGACCACTGACCCCTGACGACCGTGCGTCAGGCGCGGGCCACGGTCGCCCGCGCCGACATTGCGACACTTCCCCGGTCGAAAGAGCGTTCTCCTATCACGGAGGCGCACACTGATGATGCATCCGCGGCATCTGTCCCCGGCAGTTCCTCACGGTGGTCGTTTCTGGTCGATCTGGTTTGGCGTCAACGCGGCCGTCTTGGCGGGCATCTGCGCGCTCAACGTTCGGGATGCCTACTCGCTGGTGGTGTTCATCGGGGTAGCCTACGCGGTGGTCCTGGTCCCGGCCCAGGTCGTCGCGCTGCGCTCGGTGACGCCAGGGTCGCGCCGACCGTGGATCGTCGCCTGCGCGCCGGTCGTCGTCGGCCTCCTCTGGCTGCCGCTCTACATGGTGGCCGTGCTGCTGCTGTTTCTCGTCTTCGAGGTGTTCTTTCGCCTCATCCCGCGAAGCGACGAGATCTTGCCGTTCCTCACGCCGGCCCTGACCGGTGCGCTGGCCGGGCTGGTGCAGGCCTGGGTGCTCCGTCCGTACTGGCAGCGCACGATCCTGCTGGTGGGCGGCCACGCAATCCTCGCCACACTGGTGGGGTGCATCGCTGCTGGCCTGTTCACGGGCGTGCCAGGCCTGTTCATGACCACCCGTGACCTCTGGGATCCGATGCGGCTCGCGCCCGGCGCGCTGCTGGGCCTGGGCGTGGCGGCAGGTATCTGGCTTGTGCTGCGCCGCCTCGAGCCACAGCCTGACCTGCCGTCTGCGCGCACAACGACGGAGCCACCGCCGCCCCGTGACCTTGCCCAGCGGCCCGATGCGTTCATCGTCGGGCTGTGGCTCGGCGCGCATGTGCTGCTGCTGGTGGTGCTGAACGCCATCATTCCCAGCGTGCCGCAGTCGCCGCTGTTCGGCCTGCTCGGCTACGCGCTGACGGTCGGGCTGCTGCAAGCGCTGCTGATTGGACCGTGGCTCGGCGGCGACACCGGCCTCACGGAAGTCCGCGTCATGTGCCTTGCAGTGCTGCCGCCGCTGGCCGGCATCCCGTCCCTGATTCTGGGGCTGGGGCTCCTCACGGCGGCGGCGATGATCCACCTCATCCCGTCACCGGTGGGCCACTCGCCGGCCGGCTTCCCGATTCTGTCGCCGTACCTGGCCGTCACGACGTTCCCGGGTGTGGGCCTGACGCTGGGCTGGCTCCAGTGGCGGCGCATCCGTTCGTACAGCCGCGGCCCGGGCTGGAGCGGGCTGTATTTGCTCGCGCAGGCGCTGGCGCCGCTCGTCCTGATGGGGATCACCCACGGGCTGCTGCTCGTGTCGCCCGGTCACCAGGGAGTGCGTGGGGCGCTGCTGGTGCATCGGTCGGTCTACGCGGTGGCCGGGGCCGGCGTGGCGGGGCTGGTGGTCGCGCTGCTGGTGGGCGGAGCGCTCTGGCTGATGGTCCGCCCCGAGCGGCCAGCCCAGGACACGCCGATGCAGCTCGCCGCGTGACGGTGTGAGATACTGTGAGGCATGTCCACCGTGACGCCCGCTGGGGGCGCGCGTCTGAGCGTGCTCACAGTGGCGTGGCTGCTCGGCCATATGATCCTCGCCAGCCTGACCAGTGTGGCGGCATCCTCCGCAGGCACGATGCTCCTGCTCGGCGCGCTCGGCTACGGCCCCACCTTCGGCGTGCTCCAGGCGCTCATCCTGCGGCCGGGGACGCATTCGGCGCGTTCGCTGGGACGGGGGTGGCTGCTGCCGTCCATCGTCGTGCCAGCCGTCGGCGGCCTGATCGCGGCCGCGTGCGCCACTGCACTGGTACTGCTCCTGAGTCTGGTCTCTGCTGAGCTTGCGTCTGACGCCCTGGACACGGTCATCCTGACGCCAGCGGCCGGCGCTGGTCTCGGCCTCGGCGTGGTGCAGCGCCGGCTGCTCGGCGGGGCGGTCCGCCGTCACGGTGTGGCGGTGGGCTTCCTGCTGGCGCACACGCTCGCGCCGCCGATCCTGCTCACGTCGCATCGGTGGCTTCCGTTCCTGCTGTTCAGTTCGCCCGCTGGCAGCCTCGGCCCGATGGCCATTCTGGTGTTTGTGACCGTCGCGGGGGCAGCGATTGGTGGCCTGGCCGCCGCCCTGCTCCTCGGCGCAGCGACCCTGTGCCTGCTGGCCGCCCGAGGCGCAGCGGCTCCCGCGTGACCCTCGGGCGCAGCGCAATCCGTTGAGCTTGATGAGGAGGCGCGGCCCTGGATGATGCTGGCGGGAAGTGGAGACGTTCGGCCGCTCGTGAGCCGGCCGCTGGTCACGCTCTGGCTGGCGACCCACGCCGCGCTGCTGGCCGTGCTGGTGGTCAACGCCCGGGCAACACCTCAGGCGCAGGCAGTCTACTGGGCATTCTGGTATCCCGTCGCCATCGGCGCGATGCAGACGCTGCTGCTCCGTCCGCTCGCGCCAACCTCGAAGAAGCCGACCGTCATCGCCGTCGCGGCGGTCGTCCTGGGGATCAGCTCGCTCTGGTTCTACCTGATCGCGTTCTTCCTGACGGTGATGACGATCGGATGGATCGCTCCGTGGATCGTTCTGGATCGGGACGCCGTGTTCCGGCTCTCGCCAGCCCTCGGTGGCATGGTGGCCGGCCTGACGCAGTGGTGGGTGCTGCACCGCTCCTGGCACGGTGCATCGTTCCTGGCGCCGCTCCACGCGCTGCTGGCGCTGAGCCTGAACATGCTGGTCGTCGGCTGGTTCGGCGGGCGCGTCCTGGCGAGCCTGCCTGATCCCGGCGAGGAGCGTGTCGTCGTGGGTGCGCTGGCCGGGCTGGCGCTGGCGGCCTTCAGCGGGTTGGCCCTGCTCAATCTCCGACGGCGCGCGTAGTACACGACCACGATGAAGCTGATGGGCGTATCCGTCATCCCGAGCGAAGCGACGAAGGAGCGAAGTCGAGGGATCTTCCCCGGTGGACCTGGTGTGTGGCCGGAGAAGATCCCTCCGCTCCGCTCGTGCCTCGCTTCGGTCGGGATGACACCCCTCGTATTCACCATGGCGCAGTAGTAGG
>JADZEM010000080.1 GCA_020850535.1 Chloroflexota bacterium | reverse complement strand
TGCCGACGAGCCTGGAGAGGCCGACCGCATCGACCTGGGCGCCGCGCCCGCGGGCGTACTGGGTGAGGACGGCCGGATCGAAGCGGAGGGACTGCGCGCCGACCTGGATGAGGTCGCCGGGGCGGAGGTCGGCGCGGTCGACGCGGCGGCCATTGACGAAGATGCCGTTGGTGCTGCCGAGATCCTCGACGCGGAAGGTCTGGCCGAGGCGGCGGACGAGGGCATGGCGGCGTGAGACGCGAGGATCGCGCAGGACGAGGTCGTTGCCGTCGTCCCGCCCGATGGTCACGATGTCCTGCGTTGGCTTCAAGACGAGCGCCTGCTGTGGCTCGTGGGCCAGCCGCCGCTCGTTGTCGAGGGTCCGTGCCGCCGCGAGGTTGCCAGCCACCACGCCGAGTCGGGGGAACTGCCGCGCCAGATCCTGATAGTTCGAACGGTGCAGCGACCAGATGATGCCTGGAGCCATCGCCGTGACCGTCGCCGAACGCGGTCGGTGCGTCACCACGGCGATCTCGCCGAAGACGGCGCCTGGGCCAAGCTCGGCCAGCCGGACCGGGGGGCCGGCAAGCGCGGCGTCCACCGCGAACCGGCCGCTCTCCACGACGTACATCTCGTCGCCGGGCAGCCCCTGCGCGCAGATGACGTCGCCGTCGGCCACCCGCCGCATCAGAAAGCGCGTGGCGGCGCGATTCACGATCTCGGCCGGCAGGCCGGAGAAGAGAACGGAGCGAGCGAGGACGGCCGGATCAGGCCCGCCCGTCGCCCGTCCCGTTGTCACGCGGACACCCGTCCGCTCGCAGGCCGGCGCACCTGCTCAGGGCAGCCACAACCGACGCACCGCACGGCCAGCCGCCGCACGGCCAGCCGCCGTGCAGCGAGCCCTGCCACCGAGCAGCCCCACCTGCTCACGCCGTGACCACCCGGCGGCCAGCCGCCTCAGTCGGCGCGGCGAGCGCGGTCGCGTCGCCCTGGGCGGGCCTCGCGATACGTTTCCTCGAAGGTCGAGAGTGTCCTCTCGGGGATCTCCAGCGAGCGGTCGACCGTTTCGAGCCAGCCGTCCAGCAGGTCGCGCGGCAGATCCCGTTCGAGGTCTGGATCGTCGCCCGGATGCTGCCGCTCGATTCGCTCGGCAAACGCCGTCACCAGATCGGCGGTGAGCCGCATCTGCTGCATCTGGCTCATGACCAGCGCTCGAAAGACCCGCCGACCTTCGCTGTCAACCCGTTCGAAGATGTCGCGCATCGTCTCGGCGCGGTCTTCGGACTCGGTCCGGTGGGGGCGTCGGTCGCGCCGTTCGCGGGTCAGCCTCGACGCATACTCGCGCGTCGTGGACAGCTCGGCTTCCAGCGCGGCGATGCGCGCCCGCAGCAGGGCCGCCTCGTCTGCGGGCGTCTCACCCGCGGATGCACGTTCGACAATCCGCTCCGAATCGTCGGCCACCTTGGCACCTCCTGGGATGCGGGGTCCAGCGTCCGCGAGTGTCTCAGGCGCACGTGTCGTCAGGCGCATACGAGCGGGGGTCCACCCTCACCTACGGAGACTAGCGCCCATCTGGTCGTGCCGTCAAGACTGGTCGGGCGACACGCAGGGCGATTGTATGTTGATGTCGTCGTGCCGCCGCGTCGGGGCTTGAAAGCCCCGCCTACGATCCTGCAGTCGCTGCGCGACGCGCCAGGCTCGCCAGCCCCAGCCGTTCCCGACGGCGTGACTGTAGGCGGGGGTTTCAACCCCCGACCGCCCGTTCCATGATGCTTCGGGGACACCAATGAACATGCAATCGCCCTGTAGTGGCAGGGGCGAGTCAGGGCGATTGTATGTTGATGTCGTCGTGCCGCCGCGTCGGGGCTTGAAAGCCCCGCCTACCATCCTGCAGTCGCTGCGCGACGCGCCAGGCTCGCCAGCCCCAGCCGTTCCCGACGGCCGTCGCGCAGCGACGGCGTGACGGTAGGCGGGGACTTCAGTCCCCGACCGCCCGTTCCATGATGCTTCCGATACACCAATGAACATGCAATCGCCCTGGGGCGACACGCATCCCGGCGCGTCCGTTTCGGCGCTCACGGGCCGGGCGCTGGCGGCGCGCTCACCGCCGCCTGGACGTCGATCTCGGCCACCATCTCGTCGTCCACCGTCACGAACGGGCTGACCGGCGGCGCGATGCCGAAATCGCTCATCCGCCAGACGGCCCGCGATGCGCCACGGAACGTGTCCGGGGTCGAGTCGCCGGACGTGTCGTACGTCACCGTCTGCGTGATGCCCCGCACCACCTGGTCGCCGATCATCTGGTAGGCGTGCTGTCCGGGCACGAGCGGTATGGGCAAACCGGGCGCAGACCTCGCAGTGAAGGTGGCCGTCGGGAACCGGTTCGTTTCGAGCAACTGCTGGGTCTGGTCGTCGCGCAGGGGCGCGGAGCACTTCAATGACCGCTGGTTGACCGTGATCTGCGACTGCTCGGCCACGACCTCACCCTCGGGCGTCAGGACGATCCCGCCCGTCATGTCGCGCGTCGAGCAGACGCCGGGCTTCGGCGGCTGTCCGACGATGCGAACGGTCAGCGTGTAGCGGGCCTCGCTCGCGCCAGGGATCAGCGTGATGTGGATCAGGCCGTCCGGCGATTCGGCTGCGCGTGCATCAGTCGGTGGCCCGAACAGGGCCGGCACACTCAGCGCCGTCAGCAGTCCAACGACAAGCGTCGCCCGGCGCAGCGCCGAGGGCCTGCCGGCTGCCCGGCCCGACACCGCGGTGCCGCCGGTACGCGCAAGTGCCGCGTCCCAGGCCCACCGAGGGACGCGCGTGTGCAGCGAGCGATTCAGCATGGCGTCTCCCAGGTGTGCGCGGCGGCTCGTGGGCGGGCATCGTCTCTGCGCGCACGGCGGTGGAGGCTGATGGCGTTCGGCCTGCGCGGGTCACCGCTGAGGGCGCACCTCACCTACAGTGTGCCGAGTCCGGGTGGCGTCCGCCTGTTGGGGCGCTGACACGAACGCTGTTGGCTTGCGAACAGCAGCCACGGGCTCGCGCTCTGCCCGCCGACGAGACATGCGACCGTCTTACCGTACGTCTCGCCGCTTCAGCGCGATCACCGCCAGGGCCATCAGCCCCACGAAGATGCCTCCGAGCGCCGCCCAGCAGGTCGATGGCTCGACGGTGAACTGATCGACGAAGTTGTTCTTCGGAAACTGGGCGTCCATGCGGGCGTTGATGTCGGCGATGCGCCCCAGCAGCGACAGCGCCCACCGTCCCGGCGTCAGCATCGACATCGCCCGGGCGACAGCGTCCATCCCCTTGAGCGGCACGATGCCCCCGGCGATGGCCAGTTGCACCATCAGAAAGATGACGATCATCAGCGTCGCCTGGAGGCCGTTCCTGGCGACCGCCGATGCGAACAGCCCGGCCGCGACCGAGATCAGGTTGACGGCCAGCACCACAAGGTAGATGTCGCGCAGGGCGTCGTTGCCGCCGGGGATCTCGATGCGGCCGGCCGTGATGAACACCAGGGCGGCCGTCTGCACCACCGAGAACAGCCCGAGCACCGCCGCTTTCGAGAGCACGTACGGGGCGATCTGGAGGTTGACCAGCCGCTCGCGGGCGTAGATCGCGCCCTCCTCGGCGATGGACCGTGATGCGACAAACCCGCCGAGCAGGATGCTCGACGTAATCAGCATGAACAGCAGCGAGAGCGCCTGGCGGGCGTTGCCGCCATCGTCGCGCGACAGCTCGAAGATGTCGACTGGCAGGGTGCCGCTCAGCATCACGGCCGACACCGGCGCCGCCGCGAACAGCACAGCCAGCGCGACGCGGTCGCCCTTGAGGACGGCGAGGTAGCGGAGGGTGAGCCAGAAGAGCTGTGGGAGCCAGCCCGGGCCGGCGCGGGAGGGGCGGGCGTTGGCCGGCGCCCGGGCCGGATCACGCGCCAGCGGCGATGTGCCTGGCGGGGCGAAAGCCGCGCGATCCTGGCGCTGGGCGACGTGGCGGGCGAACGGCTCCGAGGCGAGGAAGCGAGCGGCGGCCTGCTCCGGGACGCCGTCCGGGTCGAGCAGACGGTAGATGTCCAC
>JADZEM010000079.1 GCA_020850535.1 Chloroflexota bacterium | reverse complement strand
GCCGGTTGTTGGTGGCGCCGACCAGCAGGCTCGCAGAGGTCGGATCGTACGCGCCGCTGGCGACGGCCTCGACGCCGGTGAAGCGCCAGGCGATGGCGCCGGCGGCGAGATCCCAGGCCCAGACGCCAGCCGTGCCGCGCGGCATGAAGAGGCGGCCGCCGCCGCAGACCGGGAACGCCTCGACGGGGACCATGCCCCGCCAGGTCGAGGTGCCGCCGTTGGCGTCTGGGCCATCGCTCCAGAGCCACGTCCAGGGGCCGACGGGGGTGGCGTCGTTCGCGCCGGTCCGGGCCGCGTTGCCGCCGTGCTGGTGCCAGGTCGTCGCCGACGTCTGGGCCAGCGGGGCCTGCGCCGTGCTGGCAAAGGCGGATGAGGGGGCCCAGAGGGCCGCGTCGAGGGCCGAGCGGCCCCCGCTGGCGACCGCTGCGCCGTCCTGCGTGCCACGCAGCAGGCCGCTGGCATGCAGCCCCACGCTCACTACGCCGGCGACGACGCCAATCAACGCCTGCCGACGGGTTATCACCGCTGGTCGGTGCGACCGAGTCCCTTCGTTAGCCCGAACCATCTTCACCGCGCACACTCCGTACTTCGTGCCAATCGTGAACGTCATCCCTTCTTGAGCAACCCTCCAGGTCACCGGCCGGGCGGGCGCGCTGGGCGTCCGGTGCAGGTGATTTGAGAGAGGTCGCGGAGCTGCCACCGCGCGCTGAGCAATTCAGGGATGAAACTTCGCAGCTGTAGCAATCACCCCGTTGAACGGCGCGACGACGGTGATCGAGTATGTGCGCCCTCCAGATAGGGCCAACATTCAGTCCCTTTGGGTACGGCTCTAGTCCAGACGGCCCATACGCGTTTTTGTTCGTCCAGCGTTTGAAGCATTGAGAACGTCGCTGGTCAGACAGTGCTGTCCCTGTCGTGAACATTCACCTATGTGTCGGGCCGCCGGGTCACGTCGCAACCTGCCGAAGGCGCCAGCCAAGACCGCCGAGTTGACCTACATCCAGTCGTTCCCGAACTCGCTGTGGCGTGGAGATCGAAATGTTGCGGTGGACAAGACTGCATCGTCTCTTTATTGCGACTATCGTCGTGAGCATGCTGGCGCCGATCCTGGTCGATCGCTCCAGCGTCGATGGGCGGATGCGGGTAGGGTTCGCGCCCAGCGCGTATTCGGCGGGCCTCCCTAATGCGCCGGTGCCGGGCGATGCCATCGTCCAATCGGTTGCGAGCGCGGCAGGCCCGACGATTTCCTCAATAACCGACAATCGAACATCCTATACAAGCAGTCAGATCCCGACCTTCTCAAAGCTCGAAATCTCGTTCTCTATCTCGAATACAAGCGCAACGAACATGTTCATGCCGTACGATGCGAGCCCTCCCAATGGGATCACCGCGGGGCAGGGCATCACGGTTGACGCGGAGTTCAGCAAGGACGGCTTCCAGACCGTACAAAAGCTGCCTGCCTTCTACTATCAGGACTACCAGTATCAGAAGCGCGGTGGATCTTCGGATTGGCTCTATCCGACAAGCACCTATCAGTGGAAAGCACGATTCGCACCGCCGAGCACTGGCTCCTGGCAGTACCGAATTCGCGCAACAGACGCTACTGGTTCAACGCTGAGCAGCGCGTCGGGTTTCACTGCCGTCAGCTCCAGCAGTCACGGCTTCGTTCGCGTGAGCCCCACCGACAGCCGATACTTCGAGTATGACGACGGGTCATACTTCTCCGGTCTGGGCTTCAATACCAACTTCGACCACATCTCCTGGAACGACCCGGTTTCGGCGAACCAATCCCTGTTCCAGAACCTCTCCTCGAACGGCGTCCGGATGGTGCGCCACTGGCTGTCGCAGTGGGGCGTGCGTGGTGTGGCGGACTCGCCGTGGACCTCGACGACGCAGGGGCCGAACTGGGACATCTGGACCCTGGCGGGCGCGGCGAACAGCACCGGCTACGTTCCGAGCGCGGGCAGCTCGGCGGCCATGTTCCTCGACCCGTCCACGAACCCGGGCATCTTCCTGGGCTGGCTCAAGAAGGGGCCGGCCGTGAAGCCGTCGACCACCTACCGCGTGCGCGTTCACTATCAGATTCCGGCCGCCCTGAGCGGCCCGGTGACGGCTGGCCAGTCCTACGGGCTGGTGGCCATGAAGCATGATGTCTGGGTGACCGGCCCGCATCAGGCCGGCAGCGCCGGCACGGTCCTCACGCCGTACGCCACGGCGGCGACCGGCTCGGGCTGGAGCACGCTGGAAGGCACGTTCACCACCGGTTCGAGCGAGTACTTCCTGCCGTACTTCTACCTGGTGCTCAAGAACACGAGCACCGGCGGCGGCAGCAAGGTCTTCATCGACCAGGTGGACATCGTCGAGGATCTTGGCGGCGGCTCGTACGGCGTGAACATCCTGTCGAAGCCAGACATGGACATGCATGAGTACTTCGATCAGCGCCAGTCGCGCGCGTTCGACCTGATGCTGGATCTGGCGGCGCAGAACGAGCTGACCCTGAAGCTGGTCGTCGATACGCGGGCCGAATGGCTCCTGGAGCACTTCGACGCCAACGGGAACATCGTCACGGATGACTCGTGGTCGGATTCACGCTACTACTATGGGCAGGGTCGCACGACGGCAAAGTCCCGCTGGCTGCTGAAGTCGTGGTGGCGCTACGTCCAGGGGCGGTGGGGCTACTCGCCGGCCATTCACTCCTGGGAGCTCCTGAACGAGGGCGATCCGTTCAACAGCAACCACGCGCTGCTGGCTGATGAGTTCGCGCTCTACATGCGACAGTGGGGCAACCGGCATCCGACGACCACCAGCAACTGGCACTCGCTGCCGCATTCCTTCTGGGACGCGGCCCCCAACGTCGACTACGTCGATATCCACCAGTACCACCAGCAGGGCATGACGACGGAGACCCGGATCGACATGGGCGGCGGCGCCGGCACGGTGGTGACCGCGCTGCCGGCCGACTTCTACGACACGGCGAGCCTGACGCAGCGGATCAGTATGCAGCTCGGCGCGCGGCAGCCGTTCGGGCTCGACAAGCCGATCATCCGAGGGGAGACCGGCCTCTACGATCCGGGCATGTCGACGGACAATCCGACGACGCAGCTCTCCGCTGACTCGCAGGGGATCTGGCTGCACAAGTTCCTGTGGGCTCAGCTCAACTCGGGCGGGCTGATCGACAGCGGCTGGTGGTACGATCGCGACCACATCTACGACGCGACGGATGGCAGCCCGAATCGCCTCGCCATCGTCAAGCGCTACTTCAACTTCATCGACTCGATCCCCCTCTCCAACGGCCACTACCAGGAGGCCTCGGCGACGATCAGCGACGCCGGGCTGCGGGTCTGGGGGCAGAAGGACACGACCAACGGCCAGGCCCATCTGTGGATCGACAACGCCAGCCACACCTGGAAGGCGGCGGCGGACGGGACCACGGTGACGGCTCGCTCCGGATCGATCGCCTTGCCGGGGATGCCGATTGGCATCTACACGGCGAGCTGGTACGACACCTACCTCGGCGCGGTGAGCACCACGGCGCAGGTCTCGACGGACCCCAGCGGTACGATCGCGTTCGCGTTGCCGCAGGCGCTGAGCACCGACATCGCCGTGAAGCTCGTGCTGACGACGCCGGGCGTCATGCTTCCGACGCCCACGCCGTCCGGATCGGTCACGCCGACCCCCACGCCGATCCCGGCCGTGACGGTGGACAGCTCCAACGCGCAGATCACCTTCAGCGGCTGGTGGCCGACCCAGAGCGACGGCGGCGCGTATGGCGGCTCGGAGCGTGTGGGCGAGTATGCCGGCGACAACGCCTCGTTCACCTTCAGCGGCACGTCCGTGTCGGTCGTCTACAAGCGCAGCGCCGACCGTGGCATGGCAAGCGTCAAGATCGATGGCACCAGCGTCGGCATCCTCGACCAGTACGGGACGACGCAGGCCCAGACCAGCACGACCTACACGACGACTCCTGGAAACCACACGCTGCAGATCATCGTGAACCGTGCGAAGCAGACATCTTCGACGGGGTACTACGTCGGTGTTGACGCCATCGTCGTCGGCGGAAGCGCCCCGACACCAACCGCTACCTCGGCGACGACGTCCACGCCGACGGTCACGGCAACGCTCCCTGCAACGTCGACGCCAACGGCCACCGTGACAAACACGCTTCTGCCAACGGCCACCGTGACAAACACGCTTCTGCCAACGGCCACGGCGACGCGAACGCCCTCCCCAACCGCAACGGCGACGCCGACGAACACGCTTGCGCCAACGGCCACGGCAACCCGTACGCCATCCCCGACCGCAACGCTGGTTCCGCCAACGGCAACGTCCACCGCGACAGCGGTTCCCCCAACGGCCACGTCCACCGCGACGACGGTCCCGCCAACGGCCACGGCTACCGCGACGACGGTCCCGCCAACGGCAACATCGCCGGCCACGGCTACCGCGACGCTGGTCCCGCCGACGGCCACGGCTACCGCGACGCTGGTTCCGGCAACCGCTACGTCGACGGCCACGGCTACCGCGACGATGGTCCCAGCAACCGCTACATCGACCGCGACGGCGGTTCCCCCAACGGCAACGTCCACCGCGACGACGGTCCCGCCGACGGCCACGACTACCGCGACGCTGGTTCCGGCAACAGCCACGGCTACCGTGACGCTGGTCCCGCCGACGGCCACCTCCACCTCAACCCCGCGCCCGGCCACGGCGACGCCAACGGTCGCCCCGGCAACCCCCACGACGTTTGACGACGATCATGGAAGCCTGAGCTTCTCGGGCTGGTGGCCCACCCAGACGGACGCGGGTGCGACGGGCGGCACGGAGCGCATCGGCCAGTACGGTGGCGACTCGGTCTCCATGACCTACACGGGCGCGACCATCTCACTGATCTATCGCCAGAATATCGACCGGGGCCAGGCGCAGGTCAGGATCGACGGCCAGCTCGTCCAGCAGATCGATCAGTACGGTCCGTCCCAGGTCCAGCGCGCGATCACCTACGTGACCGCGCCCGGCACCCATACCATCCAGGTGAGGGTCCTCCGCACCAAGCAGGCGCAGTCAGCCGGGTACTTCGTGGGTGTTGACGCCTTCATCGTCGCCAACAGCCCGGCCGACTTCATGCCGTCGATCGGCTCGCTGCTGAAGGCGACGGTGGACGATGGCAGCCCCTGGCTGACCTGGGCCGGAACCTGGGGCTCCCAGGCGGACAGCGCGGCACTGGCCGGGTCGCAGCACCTGAGCAGCACCAGCGGCGCAACCGCGGCGCTGACCTTCACGGGCTCGGCAGTCCAGGTCATGTATCGACAGGACACGGATCGCGGCACGGCGACCGTCTACATCGACGGGGTCGCCGTGGGGCAGATCGACCAGTACGGCTCGTCGGCGAGCCAGCAGTCCGTGGCCTACTCGGTGACGCCTGGGGCGCACACCCTCCAGGTGGTCGTCAACCGAGCCAAGCAGGCGGCATCGTCTGGGTACGCCGTGAGCGTTGATGGATTCATCGTCACCGGGACGGCGGTGGCCGTGGCTCCCGCGCCCTCGCCGACAGCGGTTCCGACCTCGACCCCGGTTCCGCCACCGACGCCGACACCCACGCCGACGAAGAAGGCCCGCACGTCCCGGATCAAGGTGACCACGGCCCCGGCAGGCTCCGGCCGGCTGGCCGTCACGATCAGCACCGAGGCCGCGCGGACGGAGAGCGCTGCTGCGCTCGCGGCCAGCGGCGACTCGTGCGGGGATATCACGGCCATCGACTTCCAGGCAGCGGGGGAGAGCGCCTCGAATGTGGCGATTGACTTCCCGGGCGGGCCGTCGAGCCTGCGCGCCGACTCGGTCTACCGCCCGACCTCGGCAGCGGCTGAAGTGAAGTTCTACATTCGCCGGACCGCGCCCGGCGCGGTCACGGTCCCGATCACCGTGACGGACGGCTGCGGCGAGTGGTCAACCTTTGTTGGTGGAGGCGCGTCCGCCTTCTAGTATCCACCCGTCGCCGCTCCAGAGCGGCGACGGTTCACGTCATCAGACGCGAGCATCCAGGAGCCCTGCCCGACCGGCCGGTCGGGCCGGGCTCCTGTGCGGAAACAAGCGCCTCGCCGGAACATGCTTGCCTCGTGGTCGGAGAGAGTATGTACATGGGTCGAGAACCTGTTGAGTTTCGCGGGCGTGACCGCTATGATAGGGGCGTTGCGGAATTGAACCGCACGATGCGCCCTGTACCGACGACGCTGCAGCACTCGGCTTCCACCCGGTTGCTGCAGAGTCTGTGAGCGTCGATCGTTCCTGGCTGATGCGCCAGAGGGCGGAGCATGGGATGCATCGGCGCGTCCACGGTCGCCCACACGTCACATGGGGTGGGTGGTGGCGTCAGCCCGGTCCGGCTACAACCAGGGCTGCCGAACCCCGGGCAATCCGCACGGCATCTGTGTCGCCTTTTGGAGACGTGGGCACGATTGCCCGACGTCGTCGCTGTGTTCGTTGGCGTTCGCTCGACGTGGTAGTGTGCGCGGTGAAGAGTGAAGCGAGAATCGGATCGTCCCTGCGGGCTGACCGGCCATCTCGCAACGTTGCAAACTCCTGGCGTGCTCGGGGGCTGTGGTGAGAAGTACGAGTTCGATCGGTTTCGGCGTGCGCAGGCTTGCTCCTGCGCTGGCAATCCTGCTGCTGGTCGCTACGGCGACCTACGTGCTGGTGAGTCCGGCAGGCCGTTCTGAGCCGGCGCCGGTGGCTTCCGCGCCAAAGGTGCAGGGCTCGCCAGCCCCGGCTGCTGCCGCCGCTCCGGGGGCGGCCGCGCCCGGAGCCGCTTCCGGTGCAGCTACCTCAGGCACCGCCGCTCAGCCGCCGGCGAAGCCCGGCGGGGCCGAGCGCGTCGTCTCGGCGCGGCGCGGGACGCTGACGGAGGTTCTGACACTGAACGGCCGCATCGGGGCTGAGACGGAGACGCCGCTCTCCTTCCAGTCCGCCCAGCGGCTGGCCGCCCTGCGCGTCAGCCCGGGCGACGCCGTCACCGCGGGGCAGGTGCTCGCGGAGGCCGATCAGCGCGAGCTGGCCCGGAGCCTCGCGGCCGCTCGCGACCGGTACCAGACAGCGAAGGCGAAGCTCGATCAAGCCGAAGCGCAGCTCGCGACCAAGGTTCGGAATGCGGAACAGCGCCAGACAGCCGCACGGGCACGGGCTGACCGCTCCGTCGCCGACGCCGAGGCTGGCGTTCGCCGGGCCGAGGCCAACCTGGAGCGCGTTCAGGCCGGCGCAAGCCCGGCCGAGCGCCGGTCCGCCGAGATCGCCGTGAGCACGGCGCGCGCCGCGCTCTCCCGGGCCGAAGCGGATCTGACCAGGCTGCGCCAGGGGCCGGATGACCTCGAACTGCGGCAGGCCGAGCAGCAGGTTGTCGTGGCGCAGGCCGCCTACCAGAAGGCCGTTGCCGACAGTGAGCGGCTGGCGTCCGGGCCGGATCCGAACCAGCTTCGCATCGCCGAGCGCGAGGTACTGGCGGCGCAGAACGCCGTCGTGCGGGCGCAGCTCGACCTCGAGAAGGTGGTGCAGCCTGACCCCGTGGCGCTGACGTCCGCGCAGCGCGAGGTGCAGCGGGCTCAGACGGCGCTGCGGCTGGCCGAGCAGAACGACCGAGGCTCGAACTCCGACAAGTCGAACAACACGCGCGCGTCCCAGGCGGAGCGGCGGGCAGCCATCGACAACGCGAAGCTGGCCCTCCAGGACGCGATTGACCGCTACGAGCGGCTGCGGGCCGGGCCGCCGCCCGGCGAGGTGGCCGTAGCACAGCGCAATCTGGTCAGCGCGCGCTCGACGCTGGACGCGGCCCGCGAGCGGCTCGAGGTGGTCAAGCTGGGCGCGGATCAGGGCACGCTCGACCAGGCGAAGATCACCGCGGATTCCGCGCGGCTGGTCTACGAAGCAGCGACGGCACGGGTGAACGCGTTGCGTGCGGGGACGCCCACTGACCAGTTGAACCCGGCCATCGCGGCGTATGAGACGGCGCAGGCGTCGTTGCGATCCTCCCTGGCCGTCCAATCTGAGCTCCTGGCCCGGCCCACGCAGGACGAGATGCGCGAGGCCATCGAGCAGGTGTACGCGGCGAAGACCTCGCTGGAGCAGGCATCTGCCGAAGCACAACTGGTGCTCGACACGCCGCCGGCCGACGAGGCGCTTGGCGAGGTGGAGCCCCTGCGGCAGAGCGTGGAGCAGGAACAGTCCGCCGTGCGCGCGCTTGAGGCCGACCTGCTGAACGCGCAGATCGTGGCCCCGTTCGACGGCGTGGTGGTGAACGTGGCGGGACGCCCCGAGCAGGGGATCGACGCCAGCCGGGCGGTCCTGACGCTGGCCGCGACGAACGCGGCGCCGGTCGTCATTGCCGACGTGCCGACGATCACGGGCGCGCGGCTGTCGGTGGGGCAGCTGGCGACCGTCAAGTACGGCGGCCCGACCAGCGGCGAGGTGCGTGGCTCGATCGAAGACGTGAGCGATCTCGGCGCCGGCCAGGTGCGCGTGCGGCTGCGGCCATCCTGGCCGACCGCGCCAGGATTCGGGGCGCCGGCGGCGGTGGACGTGGTGACCCGCGAGCGCGCCGATGTTGTGATTGTTCCCGAGCGGGCGCTCGTCGGGACCGGCGCCCGGCGCTCGGTGCAGATCGTCGAAGGGGACGCGCGCCGGACCGTCCAGGTGGATGTCGGCCTGATTACGGGCGGCGAGGCCGAGATTCTGAACGGGATCGAGCCAGACGCAAACGTGGTGACAACGTCCTGACCTTGAGGGCGGGGATGGCGAGCAGCGGGCAGTAACGAAATCTCAACCGCTGAGTAACATCCGCGCTACCACCGGCTTTGTATCGTGCATTGCAAGAGCGTTTCGTACGGTTCCTCTCGGAGACGGCGAGGGATCGTACGGGGCGCCGGGATGATCGTGCGCCGAATCGCTGCATCGCCTCTCTTCCAGGGAGGCTCGGATGTGTCGAAATGGCGGTAGCTTGCCACCACCCAGGTTGCTCGCAGTGGCCGCCGGCCGGTCGATCGTCCCCACCATCCCACCGTCGTCGGTGCGCCATCCGCCAGCGTGACCCGCCATCGGGCGGCCTGACTCCGTCTGGACGGATGTGCGGCCCGGCACGCATGCCGATGTCGCAGCCGCGCCCTGCGCGCGTATGCCGTGACCGCACCCGAGGGGAAGCCCATGTGGACTGTGTTCCTCGACCGTGACGGCGTGATCAACGAGAACCGGCCAGACCACGTCAAGAGCTGGACCGAGTTCGAGTTTCTCCCCGGCGCCCCGGAGGCCATTGCGCGGCTGTCGGATGCAGGGTGCCGGGTGTTCGTCATCACCAACCAGGCCATCATCAACCGTGGCATCGTTCCGCGTGATGTCGTCGAAGGCATCAACGCGCGCATGGTGGAGGAGCTGCGGTCCTACGGCGCATCGGTCACCGATGTGGCCTACTGCCCGCACCGTCCCGAAGAGGCCTGTCCGTGCCGAAAGCCGCGGCCAGGCCTGCTGACCGCGCTGGCCGCGACCCACAGCATCGATCTCGCGTCTGCCGTGCTGATCGGCGACGCCTTCGCCGACATCGAGGCTGGACGCGCCGCCGGCTGCACCAGGACAGTGCTGGTGCTCACGGGCCGTGGCCGCCACCAGCTGCCGCTTATTCGTGAACGCGCATCCACACCGGTCACGGTGACCAATGACCTCGGGGCGGCCGTCGATCTCCTGCTGCGTCAGCCAGTCGGCCGGTCCTGATCGGGAGCCCCTTCGCCGCGTGTGCGTGGCAGCGAGTGTTCCGCGAGGGAGGCTTGCTGATCCCTGTGCTTTGTCATCCTGCGATCACACCCGAAGGAGTTGCTCGTGCGGGCTATGGTGACTGGGGGAGCGGGCTTCATCGGCTCGCATCTTGTTGAGCTGCTGATCGCCGAAGGTCACGACGTTTCGATTGTGGACGATCTCTCGACGGGCAAGCGTACGAACATCCTGCCCGAAGCGCATTTCTACTTCGCCGATATCCGCTCTGAGGAGATCAAGGACGTCATCAGCACGGAGCGCCCGGACGTCATCTTTCACCAGGCGGCCCAGAGCTCGGTGAAGGTCTCGACTGACGATCCTCGCCGTGACGCCGACATCAACATCCTCGGGCTGATTCGGCTGCTCGACGCGGCATCGGCGAGCGGCGTGCGGAAGGTCGTCTTCGCCTCGTCTGGGGCAACCTACGGGAACCCGCAGTACCTGCCGATGGACGAAGACCACCCGCAGCTGCCGGAGTCGCCGTACGGCATCACGAAGCTGATGTCCGAGCACTACCTCAAGTACTACGCCCTGGACCGAGGCGTGGCGTTCACGGCGCTGCGCTACGGCAACGTCTACGGCCCCCGCCAGGATCCGCACGGCGAGGCCGGCGTGGTGGCGATCTTCACGCAGCAGCTGCTGGATGGGAAGACCCCGACGGTCCACTGGGACGGGAAGCAGACGCGGGACTATGTGAGCGTCAAGGACGTGGCGCGAGCGAACCTGGCGGCGGCGTTTCGTGGCGATGGCCGGGCGTTCTGCATCGGCACGGGCAAGGGCACCTCGGTCAACACCATCTTCTCGCTGCTGTGCAAGGCGACCGGCCGCGACGTGGAGCCGATGCACTCGCCGCGCCGGCCCGGCGACCTCCGACACGCGCACTTCGACTGCACACGGGCGCGCAAGGAGCTCGGCTGGACCGCGACGATGCCGCTGCAGCAGGGGCTGACCGACACCGTGCAGGCGTTCCGAGAGCAGATCGCGGCTGAGCGCAAGGTGCTCACCGTCGGCTGAGGCTCATCAACTGGCGACAAGCGTCTCTGGCGGCTGCCGGCTCCGCATTGTGGGTGACCGGTCACGGCGTGTATGGCGGTGGGTGCTGAATCACCGTGGCTGAGGAGGGTGACGTGGGTAAAGTCGTTGTGCTCGGGGGTGGCCCAGCGGGCCTTGCCGCTGCCTGGAAGCTCAGCCGGAGCGGCCAGGATGTCGAGGTGCTGGAAGCGAACTCGTACGTAGGCGGGCTTGCCTACACCATGCAGCATGAGGACTACTTGTTCGACTTCGGTCCTCATCGGTTTCACTCGGCGAACTCGGCGATCCTCGCCGAGATCAAGGCGCTGATGGGGCCGCTGCCGACGCGCATCTGCAAGACGCAGGTGTACTTTGGCGGCAAGTTCTACACCTACCCGCTCTCGGCGGGGAACCTGCTCACCAGCCTGTCGCCCTGGCTGGCCGTCACCTGCTTCGCCGATTTCCTGGCGACGTGGGTCCGCAACAAGATCCGCCCAGCCGAGGACACGTCGTTCAAGGCCTGGGTCGTCAACCGGTTCGGAAAACGGCTCTACGACGTCTACTTCGGCCCCTACACGGCGAAGGTGTGGGGGCGTGACCCCGCAAAGCTGGCGGCGAGCTGGGCCGCGCAGCGGGTCGCCGTGGTCGATCTGTGGGATCTCGTCCTGCGCGTCTTGAAGATCCGCCGCGAGGACAACGATTTCCACCACTCGCCGTTCAAGGCCGAGTTCTACTACCCCGAGCAGGGGGTCGGCGCGATCTACGAGCGGATGGCTGACGAGATCGTCCGGTACGGCGGCACGGTGTCGCTCAACACGCGGGTCAAGGAAGTCATCTGCCGGGAGAACCGTGTCGAAGCCGTCGTGGTCGAGCGCGACGGACGCACGGAAGAGGTCCGTGGCGACTACTTCGTCTCGACGGTCCCGATCTCGCCGCTGGTGCGCGCGCTGCAGCCGCCGGCACCCGCCGATGTCCTGGACGCCGCGTCGCAGATCCAGTTCCGCGCGATGGTCTTCCTGTTCCTCAAGCTGGACCGCGAGCAGGTGACCGAGGACCACTGGATCTACTTCCCGGACCCGTCCACGGTGTTCAACCGCATCTCGGAGATGAAGAACTTCAGCCTGGCGTCGGTACCGGAAGGGAAGACGTCACTCTGCGTCGAGATCTCGTGCGATGTTGACGACGACATCTGGAACGCCAGCGAAGAGGAGCTGTACCGCCGGTCGGTCGACGGCCTCGTGCAGGCCGGCTTGATCCGAGAGTCCGAAGTCGTCGGGCACTTCTTCCGTCGGACACGCAACGCCTATCCGACGTACGACCTCAGGTTCGAGGCGAACCTCGGAAAGCTCGCGTACCACCTCGCCTCGTGGCCGAACCTGATCGTCTGCGGCCGTCAGGGACTTTTCCGCTACGTCAATCAGGACCACGCCATCGAGATGGGCTTCTGCGCCGCGGAGGAGATCCTGACGGACAAGATCGGCACCATGGTCAGCCGGGTTGGCAACGAGCAAGTCTACTTCGGCTAGGCCGGCCGCAGGATTTCAGGAGTCGTCGATGGCAAAGATGTTCGACCTCAAGGTGGTCGCCGCGCCGCCCCACACCAATGGGAACGGCGCCGGGACGCACGAGAACCTTGGCAACCGGCCCGTCCGCGAGCCGCGCCCAGCCCGCTACCCGGACGCCGGACCGGCGATTCGGGCGGCGCGTAAGAAGATCGTCCGCAAGGTGGATGTGCTGCTGGTCAATCCGCCGTCGCCAGACGGGGCGATCTGGATTCGCAGCCAGCACCGTGTCGGCAGGCGCTCGCGCGAGAACATGATCTGGCCGCAGGTGTCGCTGGCCCAGCTGGCGGCGATGGTGCACCCGGAGTTCACCGTCGAAGTCGTGGATGCGATTGCCGAGCGGATGACCTGGGAGCAGTTCGAGGCGCTCCTGCGGGATCGGCGCCCGCGCTTCTACATCACCCAGGTGACGGCCCCGACCCTCACCAACGACATGTACGGCGCGTTCCTGGCGAAGAGCCTCGGCGCCTGGACGATGGCGTTCGGGACGCACGTCACGCCGATGGTCCGCGAGACGCTGGAGCCGTTCCCGGCGCTGGACTTCGTGCTGCGGGGCGAGCCGGAGTACACGTTCAAGGAGCTGGTCGAGACCCTGGGACGGAGGGGGCCGGAGGCCGAGTCGGACGACGCGCCGCAGCCGGACCTGTCGCACATCCTGGGGCTGGGCTGGCGGAAGGACGGCGAGGTCATCGTCAACGAGGACCGCCCGTTCGTGCCGAGCCTCGACGATCTGCCGATGCCGCTGCACCACTTGCTGCCGCTCGAGAAGTACCGCATCCCGCTGATCAAGGGGGCGTACACCTTCATCGTGACGGGGCGCGGCTGCACGGCCGGGTGTGTGTACTGCATCAAGCACGTCAGCTATCAGTGGTCCGTGCGGCTGCGGTCGCCGGAAAAGATCGTCGAAGAGCTGAAGATCCTCGGGAAGCTCGGGGTGCACAACATCCACATGTACGCGGACCTGTTCACGGTCAACCGCGAGCAAGTGGTGGCGATCTGCAAGCTGATCCTGCAAGAGGGGCTGAAGATCCGCTGGACGTGCAACAGCCGCGTTGACTACGTCGACGAGGAGATGCTGCGCCTGATGGGGCAGGCCGGCTGCTGGATGATCTCCTGGGGGATCGAGTCCGGCAACGAGGAGATCCTCAAGCGGGCGCGCAAGGGCGCAGACCCGCAGAAGGCCGCACGGGCGCTGCGCTGGGCGAAGGCGGCCGGCATCAAGAACTGGGGCTACTTCATCATCGGGCTGCCCGGCGAGACCGAGGAGACGATCCGGCAGACGATCGACTTCTCCAAGCAGCTGCCGCTGGACCTGGCCCTGTTCCACGTTGCAGCGCCGTACCCAGGAACGCCGTTCTTCTTCCAGGTCATGGAGAACGGCTGGTTCCGGCCAGAGACCCAGTGGGAAGAGGTCGACATGGACCGCTCGACGGTCCTGGACTACGATGGCCTGAAGGCCGAAGACCTCGAGAAGTGGCAGAAGCAGGCGTGGCGCGAGTGGGCGTTCCGGCCCGGCCCGGCCATGACCTACCTGAAGATGCTCGCCACGCCCGGTGCGCTCCGCTCGGCACTTGAGGTCGGCGTTCGCCACCTGACCTGGGCGAAGAGCTAGCGACGCTGCCAGGCCGCTCGTCGAGGGCGGCCTCACCTGATCTCGGAGCCGCGATGCAAGCAAGCTCGACTCTCCCACCCCTGTTGCTTCAGCGCGACAGGTGGTCTCGATTGCTTCTGACCTGGCCGGCGGTGACGGGTGCGCTTGTCCTGCTTGACACACTCGCCCTGGTCGCCGCCTTCTCGACTGCCTACTGGATTCGGTTTCGGAGCGACTTGCCCATCTTTCGGGAAGGGGCAGACTCGGTCGGCTTCTACTCGCTGCTGGTGATGTGGGCGCTGCCCATCTGGATCGCGATCTTCGCGATGTGGCAGCTCTACGATCACCGGACGCTCTTCTCCGGGTACGGCGAGTATGCGCGCATTGGGAGTGCGTGCACGGCCGGCGCCCTCTCCATCGTGCTGATCAGCTACCTGTACGACACCCCGAACATCGCGCGGGCCTGGCTCCTCCTGGTGTGGCTCGGCTCGGTGATGCTCATCTGGGGCGAGCGCTTCTGTGTCCGTCGGCTGGTGCGGCGGGCGCGGACGCACGGGTATCTCGCCAGCCGCGCCCTGGTGATCGGCACCAATGGCGAAGGCGATGCCCTGGCGCAGCAGCTGATGAGCGACCCTGGCGCTGGCGTCCAGGTGGTTGGGTTCGTGGAAGGATCCCAGCCGCTCGAACAGACCGGCGCGTTCAGCCTGCCGGTGGTGGGCTCGCTGACGAACCTCGACGCGCGCATTGCCGATCTGGGCGTGGACCTGCTGGTCATCGCAACGGGCGCCCTCGCCCGCGATGAGGTGCTCGACCTGTATGGGCGGTTCGCGCACCGCCAGGACGTTGAGCTGCGGATGTCCTCGGGGCTCTTCGAGATCCTGGCGACGAGCGTCCGCGTGCAGCACGCCGGGTGCGTGCCGCTGATGACGATCGACCGGGTGCGGATCACCGGCGTCGATGCGATGCTGAAGACGCTGCTGGACTACACGTTCGCACTGACGGCGCTGACCATCCTCAGCCCGGTGCTGCTGTTGGTGGCCGTCGCGGTGAAGCTCGACTCGGGCGGGCCGATCTTCTACCGCCGCCGTGTTGTGGGGCGGTCGGGCAAGACGTTCGACGCCTTCAAGTTCTGCACGATGGTTGCGGATCGTCGGAAGACGAGCCTGCCGACGACGTTTCCAGACCGCCGCCGCCCTGACAAGTCGTCGCTCGACCCGCGCATCACGCGGTTCGGTCGGTTTCTGCGGAAGGCGAGCATCGACGAGATCCCGCAGCTGGTGAACGTCCTGCGCGGCGAGATGAGCCTCATCGGGCCGCGCATGGTCAGCCCGGACGAGCTCGAGCGGTACGGCAAGTGGCAGCTCAACCTCCTGACCGTCAAGCCAGGCATCACTGGCCCGTGGCAGGTTCGGGGCCGCGCCGACATCTCGTATCACGAGCGGGTGCGCCTCAGCACGGAGTACATCCGCAACTACAGCATCTGGCTGGACATCCAGATCCTGATGCAGACGGTGCCGGCCGTCGTGAAGGGCAGGGGGGCGTACTGATGGCAACGTTGCGTCCTGCCCGGCCGGCCAGCCTGAAGCTGCTGGACGAGATCGGGTACTACACGCGGGGCCAGGCGTCGAGCCTGGGACGGTACATCCTCCAGGAGCTGGTGACGGGCGTCTGCGGCGGGGTGCCGAGCCTGCTGGGGATCGCCCTGCGGGCCGTGGCGTACCGCGCCATCATCCGCTCGAACGGCTTCGCCGCCATCGAGCACAGCGTGCGTATCGCGTTCGCGGAGAACATCACGCTCGGGAAGAACGTGTATCTCGACCACGGGGTCTACTTGCACGCCTGCCCCGGGGGTATTGACATTGGCGATGATGCGTTTATCATGCACAATGCCGAGCTTCACGTGTTCAATTTCCGCAATCTTCGAGACGCATTTATCCGTATCGGAGCGAGGTCGTTCGTCGGCGAGTCGGTCATCGTCCGGGGGCAGGGCGGTGTCGACATCGGGGCCGCGGTCCTGATCGGCCCGCGCGCCCAGATTCTCGCCATCAATCACAACCACGGCGACCCTGAGACGCCGATCCTCGATCAGGGCATCACCTGCAAGGGCATCGTGATCGAGGACGGGGCGTGGATCGGCGCAGGCGCCTTGATTCTGGATGGGGTCCGCGTGGGGCGGAATGCCGTCGTCGGGGCTGGGGCGGTGGTGACGAAGGATGTGCCAGCCAACTGTGTAGCGGTGGGCGTTCCAGCTCGGGTCATCGAGTCAGCGAATCGTGGCGCCGATGGCGTGCACCACGTGGCGCGGCTCGAAGAGATCTCTCGCGTGGGACGGGCGGCGTACGCCGCGCCGGCGAGAGTGGGGCGTTTCTAGAGGCAGCGGCGCGGAGCTGTGCGGCTTGCGCGCTGTGAGGGGGCACCATGGCAATCAATCGGTTGCGCCTGGGGGTGATCGGGGTAGGCCGCATGGGCGAGCGGCACTGCCGGATCTACGCCAATATGCCTGGCGTGGAGCTGGTGGGCGTCAGCGACATGAACCCGCAGCGCGGGCGGGCCGTCGCCGAGACCTACGACACCCAGTACTTTCCCGACTACGACGATTTGCTGGGCAAGGTCGACGCGGTGAGTGTCGCCACGCCGACGCACACGCACTTCGAGGTCGCTGCTGCGTGCCTCGCCCGCCAGACCAGCCTGCTTCTGGAGAAGCCGCTCGCAAACTCGCTGGCCGAGGCCAGGAAGCTTGCCGCGCTGGCCGAGCGGTCGGACGTGATCATGCAGGTTGGCCACATCGAGCGGTTCAACCCGGCGTTCCTGGAGCTGCAGTCGATCCTGCAAGACATGGACGTCGTCGGGTTTGCAGCGCAGCGCCTGAGCCCGTTCGACACGAGCGGCACGGACGCCGATGTCGTGTTCGACCTGATGATCCACGACATCGACCTGGCGCTGACGTTGATGCCGCGCGGCATCGACCGCCTGCAAGCCTTCGGTCGGGCGGCGCGCACTGAGGCGGTGGACTACGCCGTCGCGACGCTGTCGATGTCGGAGGGGCCGCTCGCGACGTTGACGGCCTCACGCATCACCGAGCAGAAGGTGCGGCTGCTCGAGGTGACGACACTGGGCGCGTACGTCTCGACGGACCTGCTGAACAAGAGCGTCCGCGTGTACCGCCGTGCGATGCCGTCGTTCGTCACTGGCGATCAGCGCCCGCTGCGCTACCGCCAGGAGAACCTCGTCGAGTGCATCCACATCCCGACGGCCGAGCCGCTCTTCCTGGAACTCTCCGACTTCGTCCGCTGCGTGCGGGATGGGGTCCGGCCACGGGTGACGGCCCAGGACGCGCTGAACGCCTACTCCGTGGCCGCGGGGATCTCGGATCGCATCCGTGGCCTCGGCCACGACCGCTCGACCGATGACGTGCGCGCCGCGGAACCGTCGGTGATGCTGACCGCATCCCGGCTCGCGGCCGTCTGAGAGGCCAGCTGTGAAGATCGTTTCCATCGTCGGTGCGCGGCCAGAGTTCGTGCAAGTCGCGCCGTTGTCGGCGGCCTTGCGACGATCTCATCAGGAAGTCCTGCTCCACACGGGCCAGCACTACGACTACCTGATGTCGGAGATCTTCCTGCACGAGCTGGGACTCCCCGCGCCAGACTACAACCTGGGCGTCGGGTCCGGCTCGCATGGCCGCCAGACGGGCGAGCTGTTGGCGGATATCGAGCGGGTACTCCTCCACGAGCGGCCTGACTGGGTGATCGTTCGCGGGGACACGAACTCGACGCTGGCGGGCGGGCTGGCCGCCGCGAAGCTCGGCATTCCTGTCGCGCACATCGAGTCCGGGGCACGGAGCTTCGACCGTTCGATGCCCGAAGAGCTGAACCGGGTGCTCGTCGACCACCTGTCGTCGCTGCTCTTCTGCGTGGCACCGAACGGGGTCACGAATCTGGAGCATGAGGGCATTACCGAAGGCGTGTACAACGTCGGCGACGTTATGTATGATGCACTCCTACAAAATGTGCCGATAGCGCATCGGACATCATCATTGCGGACGCGTCTTGGCGTGCAAGAACGGGACTACGTGTTGGCGACCGTGCACCGGGCCGGAAATACCGACGATCCTGCCCGGCTGCGGAGCATCGTCGCCGCCATCAACGCCATCGAGGGCACGGTGGTCTTCCCGGTGCATCCGAGGACGCGCGCGGCGCTCGACCGGCTCCGGCTCGGCCTGGGTGACCGTGTCCTCGCCATCGAGCCTGTCGGCTACCACGACATGCTGATGCTCGAGGCCGGCGCGCGGGTGATCGTGACGGATTCGGGTGGAGTCACGCGAGAGTCGTATTTGCTCGGCGTGCCCTGCGTGACGCTGCGCGAGCAGACCGAGCACGTCGAGACGGTGACGGTCGGCTGGAACTGCCTTGCGGGGGCAGACACCGAACGTATCGTGGATGCCGTACGCACGTTCAGGCCGACGACGATCCGCCCGCCGGTGTTCGGCGACGGCCATGCGGCAGAGCGCATCGTGCAGATCCTGGAGACCGGGGCGTCACGGTTCTCGGCGGGGACCGGCGGGAGCAGCGTGCCTGAAGTGGCAAGCGCTGCGGGGCGTGTGTAGGCGGTAGTCGGTCGCGTTGGGGCGCGGGGTCTGGCCGGTTGCCGCGGCTTGCGGGAAGGGGCTTCTGATGCGGGGTACGATGGCGCCACCGGACGCCAGGGATGGCGTGCGTGTGCGACGATCCGGTGAACGTCACGCTGGTGATTCGGTGACGGATCGCGAAACGGCCGGATGGGTGGGACGGCAGTCTGCCCAGCTACGGGTGGTATGCGCGGGCTTCGTGCGGCGTCTGGGCGTCAGCCGAGCGGTGCTGCTGCCGATCCTGGCGCTGCTCGCCCTGGCCGTGGCGGTCCCGCACCCATTCCCGACGACCGCGCAGTCGTCCGTCGCGCCGATCCTGCTCATCGTCAACAGCGCATCCCCCAACAAGTTCGGCAACTACCTCGGCGAGATCCTTCGCGTCGAGGGCATCGTGGCGTTTGATGTGGCCCAACTGAGCGGCATCTCGAGCGGTCAGCTTGCTGGGTACTCGACGGTCGTCCTCAGCGAGACGCCGCTGAGCGCGCCCCAGGCAGCTCTCCTGACGAGCTACGTCAACACCGGCGGCTCGCTGATCGCGATGCGCCCGGACGCCCAGCTGGCGGCCGTCTTCGGTATCACGCCGGTGGCTGGGGTCACGTCAGACGGGTACTTCAAGGCCGGCGCGCATCAGACAGCCAGTGGCCTGTCCAGCCAGACGCTGCAGATCCACGGCGATGCCGACCGCTACTCGGTGACCACCGGGACGAAGGTTGCCGCCCTGTATTCGAGCCAGACCCTGGACACGGGGCGGCCGGCCGCGGTGATCAACTCCTACGGCACGGGCCGCGCCGCCGCCTTCACCTACGATCTGGCAAAGAGCGTCGCGTACACGCGTCAGGGCAACCCGGCGTGGGCTGGCACCGATCACGACGGCGACGGCGTCGTCCGGACCATCGACGGTTTCGTCGGGTGGGCCGACCTCGACCGGCTGCAGGTTCCCCAGGCGGATGAGCAGCAGCGGCTGCTCCGCAATTTCGTGACCTACTTCGGCGAGCTGACGAAGCCCGTGCCGCAGTTCTGGTACTTCCCTGAGGCAGCCAACAAGTCGGTGCTGGTGCTCACGAGCGACGAGCACGGCCAGTCAACGCCGATCTTCGACCAGATGGCCACCGTCGCCGAGCAGAACGGCGCCCGCCTTACGTTCTACATGTCGCGCTGGTTCCACCTCGATCCGCAGGAGCTGCTGGTGCTCCGCAGCCGAGGACACGAGTTTGGCGTCCACTCGACTGGCCAGCAGGCGAACCAGTCGCTCGCGGCGGCCTACACCGAGGCGATCAACTGGTTCGTCGGCGACACCGGCGTGCAGCCTTCGCGCACCACGCGCAACCACCAGGTTGAGTGGCAGGGCTGGGCCTCCGCGGCGCAGGTGGCCGCCAGCAACGGCATCGAGATGAGTGTGGACTTCTACCACTGGGGGGCGTGGCTGCAGAAGCCGAACGGCCAGTGGGTCTGCTCGGGGTATCCCACGGGCAGCGGCCAGCCGATGAAGTTCGTGGACACCGATGGCACGATCATCCCCGCCTACCAGCAGGTGACCCAGCTGGTTGACGAGCAGATGCTCGACGTACCGGGCGAGACGACCTGCGGGCTGACGTACGCACAGGCCGTGACCGAGTCCAACGCGCTCATCGACCGGAGCATCAACGGCGACCTCGCAGCGGTCGTGGCGCAGGTTCACGTCGACTACTTCTACGCGCCGGACTGGCTCGTCGGCATGACGACGCACGCCCAGCAGAACAACGTGCCGATGCTGACCGCCGAGCGCTGGCTGAACTTCACCAAGGCCCGCCAGACCTCAACCGTCAGCCAGTGGGACTGGAATCTGCCGACGCGCGGGCTGACCTACTGCGTTCAGATCCCGGGCAGCGAGAACGCCGTCACCATGCTCGTGCCGGCGTCCTACGGCGGCACGGGACTCCAGACACTGGTGGTGGACGGCCTGCCCGCCGCGACCACCAGCCTCTCGATGAAGGGGTTCAACTACCGCGCGTTCAAGGTCAGCAGCGGCTCGCACTCGATTGGCGCTCGCTATCAGGCCGGCACGATCTCGGGTCCAAACTGCGCCGTCTCCGGGACCGCCACCCCGACGCCAACCCTCACGAACACCCCGGCGCCGACCTCCACGGCGACGGCGACCCCGCCGCCGGGCGCAACGGCGACCAACACGGCGACGGTCGCTGCCACGCCGACCCCGAACGTGGTCACCGGCGAGCAGATCGACACGATCGTTGCGGACTTCAGCACCTGCCCGGCGCCGAGCGGCATCTCGGTTTCGAATGTGCTCGGCGGCGAGCTGCGGCTGCGCGCCAGCCTGGAAGAGTATTTTGACGCCTCGCCGGGCGCCCAGAGCTGGCTCTGGGGCACCTGGGGCGGCGGACCGTTTACACCCGCACCAAACGGTGGCACGCTGGCGCTCCCGGCCAATACGGGCGCCTGGCTTCGGTCACAGAACACCTATACGCAGCAGACGCTCGAGGGCCGCGTCACGCTCGGGGCCGGGGCCTGGGAGCACGTCGGCTTCGCCGACGATGGGTTCGGCTCGCGGTACGCCATCCTGAGCACGGGCAGTGACGGGCAGGCGATTCGCGCTCGCACGGCGGTCAACGGGCAGGAGACCACTACGGTCATTGGCTCGGCGACCCTCGGCGTTCCCCACGATGTCCGCATCGTCTGGACGGCGACCGGCGTCGACTACGTGGTTGACGGCAGCACCGTCGCAAGTCATCAGGTGAGCATCGCCGCGCCGATGTACGTCTACGCGTCGAACAACGGCTCCGCCGCGCTGTCGCTCGACTGGTTGCGCATCGGCTCCTACACGACCGGCGCCGTCACGTACACCTCGTGCATCAAGGATGCTGGCGCAGCGGCCTGGGGCCCGGTAGCCTGGACCGGCAGCGCGCCGGCCGGCGCCGTGCTCTCGGTCCAGGTCAGCACCTCCGCGGACGGGCAGGCGTGGTCCGCCTGGAACACGGTGCAGAACGGCGCAGCGCCGGTGCCCCCAACAGACCGGTACCTGCGCTACCAGGTGACGCTCAACACCGCCGATACGACGGTTTCGCCTGAGCTGACAGATGTCACGGTGCGGCTCGCATCCGCTCCCACATCGACCAGCACGCCGGTCCCGAGCACGCCGACGACCACCAGCACACCAACGGCCACGAACACGTCCACGCCGACAGCGACGCCGACCCCTGGCCCCACCAATACGCCGGCCGTCACGCCAACGCCAAATCCGGCGGCGGTAGTCATCGACGACGCGGACATCGGGCCGACGAACGGCATCACGTACAGCGGCTTCTGGAACGAGACGGCTGCGGCCGGGGCGTACGACGACGGGGAGCGGCTGGTCAACGGGCCGGGCGCACCAGCGACGTTGAACGTCTCCGGGACGGGCGTCTCACTGATCACGCTGGTGTACACAAAGGCCGCCGACCGGGCGATTGCGTCGGTCACGGTGGATGGCGTGGCACAGCCGACCGTCGATCAGTACGCGACGGCGACGGCCTACCAGCAGACGGTGGCCTACGCGGTCAACCCGGCGCTGACCTCGCACACCGTCGTCGTGGGCAACTCGGGCAGCAAGAACAACGCGGCGACCGGCTGGGCCATCGGCATCGATGCGTTCGTCGTCAACGGGGTCACGCCGCCGCCCCCGGCCACGGCGACTCCGGTGCCGACGGCGACGCTCACGCCGGTGCCGACCAACACGCTGACCCCCACCGTGACGAACACCGTGCCGCCGCCGAACACGCCGACGCCCGTCCCGACGTCGACGTTCACCCCGACGGCCACGAATACGCCCGTTGGGACGCCGACCCCGACGCCCGCTCCGGTGGCGATCGACGATACGGTGATCGGGGCGACGAACGGCATCACCTACAGCGGCTTCTGGAACGTGACCACGGCAGCAGGGGCGTACAACGGCGGGGAGCGGCTGGTCAGCGGGCCGGGCGCACCGGCGACGCTGAACATCTCCGGGACGGGCGTCTCGCAGATCACGCTGCTGTACACGAAGGCCGCCGACCGGGCGATTGCCTCGGTCACGGTGGACGGCGTGGCACAGCCGACCGTGGACCAGTACGCGGCGGCGACGGCCTATCAGCAGACGGTGACCTACGCGGTCAACCCGGCGCTGACCTCGCACACCGTCGTCGTGGGTAACTCGGGCAGCAAGAACAACGCGGCGACTGGCTGGGCCATCGGCATCGACGCGTTCGTCGTCAATGGCGTCACGCCGCCGGGCGTCCCGACCCAGACGCCCACGGTGACGCCCACCCGCACCCCGACGCCGACCATTACCTTGACCCCGACCGTCACCACCACGCCGGCCCCGACGAACACGCCGATGCCGGGCACGACCATCGACTCGACGAACGGCCAGATCGCGTTCTCAGGCTGGTGGCCGACCCAGAACACGGCAGGCGCCGTTGGCGGCTCCGAGCGGCTCGGCGAGTTTGGCGGGGCACAGGCCACGCTGTCGTTCACCGGTTCCAGCGTGAAGGTCGTGTTCAGCCAGGGCACCAATCGTGGCCAGGCTGAGGTGCGGATCGACGGGAACATCGTCGGCACGATCGATCAGTATGGGCCGAGCCAGGCGCAACAGTCCGTGACCTACCCGGTGGCCTCTGGCGCCCACACGATTCAGGTGACGGTGAATCGGGCGAAGCAGGCAGCATCGAGCGGCTACCTCGTCGCCATCGACGCGTTCGTCATCAACTGATGCCTGCCTGAGTACGCGGCGCAGCCGGTGCAAACGATGACGCAACTCTTGTCGCTTCGAGCGATGCATCTTGTGAGGATGGGTCGTGGACATTTCCCTGGTGATCCCCTGCCGCGATGAAGCTGACAATGTCCAGGTGCTGCAGCAGGAGCTGCGCCCGGTTGTCGAGGCGCTGCGGCAGCAGTACTCGGTTGAGCTGGTGTTTATCGATGATGGGAGCGTCGACGGGACTGGCGATCTTCTGGAAGCCACCTTCGCCGACGATCCCGCCGTGCGGGTCGTGCGCCACGAGACGGGCCGAGGGCTCGGCGCGGGGCTGCGGACGGGGTTCGCGTACAGCACGGGTGAGATCGTCATCACGACTGACTGTGATGCGAGCTACCCGTTCTCGCTGATTCCGCCGCTGCTCGAGCGCCTGACGCCGGGTGTGGACATCGTCACGGCCTCGTGCTACCACCCGGACGGCGGTGTTGAGAATGTGCCGGCCTACCGGATCTTCCTGAGCAAGTCGGCATCGTTTATGTATCGCGTCCTGCTCGACTGGCGGGTGCACACCTACACGTGCCTGTTCCGGGCGTATCGGCGACACGTCATCGACCGGGCCGAGTTCGAGTCCGATGGCTTCCTGGGCGTCACCGAGATCCTGGCGAACGCCATCCGCGACGGCCGCGTCGTCGCCGAGCTGCCCTGCGTCTTGCGCGCCCGCCGGTACGGGCAGTCGAAGGCCCGGGTGGCCCGGATCATCCGCTCGCACCTGCGATTCCAGTGGGGACTGCTCGCGGGCCGTCGGCGCAGCACGCCGCGCGAGCAACGGCCACGGGAGTATGCGTCCTAACTGACGCCGACGGCCGGTGCGCTGTCGATCCGCTGCCAGATGCGAGCGGCTTCTCCCTCTGGAACATACCGGCACGACGCCCGCGCGGCGTCGCGCCCGAGGTGGTGACTCCTGTGAATGCGTTGCCGTATATCCTGGTGAGCGGCGTCTTCGCCGTGCTCGGCCAGATCCTCCTCAAGTGGGGTCTCGCCCAGATCGGGCCGCTGACCCTCGCGCCGGCCCGACTGCCAGAGCTGGTGCTGGCGCTGGCCCTCAATCCGCTGGTCGTGTTGGGCCTCGTGGTGACGGTCACCGGCACGTTCTTCTGGCTGATCACGCTGTCACGCGTCGATCTGAGCTTTGCGTATCCGTTCGCGAGCCTGAACTATGTCGCCGTCCTGGTCGGCTCCTGGCTGCTGCTGGGTGAGAGCCCCTCGCCAGTCCGACTGCTTGGCGTCCTGGCGATCTGTGGCGGGGTCTGCCTGATCGCCCGAACGTCGAGCGTCCATCGCGAGGTGCCGGCGGTCGAGCGCTCACCGCAGATCGCCGCGCCCTCGCTCTCCGTGAGGCAGTCCCTATGAATGTAGGCATCGTTGGGGCGGGGATGCTCGGGCTGGCGCTCGGGTACGCCCTGTCACGAGCCGGCATCCAGGTCTCGATCTTCGATGCGAAGCCCCAGGCTGGCGGCCTCCTCGAAACCGTCGACGTGGACGGCGTGGCTATCGACAAGTACTACCATTGCATCCTGGGCGGCGATACCGACCTTCTCGCCCTGATCGACGAGCTGGATCTGAGTGACCGGGTCCGGTTCACGGCGGCGCGCCAGGGCTTCTACTCCGGCGGGCGTCTCTACTCGATGGCGAGCGGCAAGGACTTGCTGCTGTTCCCGCCGCTGTCGCTGGTCGAGCGGTTTCGTCTCGGTCTCACGATCCTCGGTGCGTTCCGCGTCAACGACTGGGCCAGGCTCGAAGAGACCCCGGTCGAGGACTGGCTGGTGGGGCTGGGCGGTCGAGGCGCGTTCGAGAAGGTCTGGCGGCCGCTGCTCCGCGCGAAGTTCGACGCGAGCTTTGACCAGACCCCGGCGACCTACATCTGGTCGCGGATCAAGCGCACGTCCTCGACGAAGGCAGCGGCCGGGCGCGGCGATCAGCTTGGCTACGTCGTCGGGAGCTACCGCGTCCTGGTCGATCGACTGGTGGAGCGGATCGAGCAGGCTGGCGGGACCGTTCAACTGGACGCCCGGATCAGCGAGATCACGGTTGAAGACGAGCGTGTGACCGGGCTCGTCGTCAACGGTCGGCAGCAGCCGTTTGACAGCGTGGTGGTCACGACGCCGCTGCAGGTGCTGTCGGCGCTGGTCCCGGAGCCGGCGCGCAGCGCGCTGGCCCTGCCGCCGCCGCCCGAGTTTCTGGGCGTGATCTGCGGGCTGCTGCTGCTGGATCGGCCGTTGTCTCCGTACTACACGTTGAACATCGCCGACCGCGACGTGCCGTTTACGGGCGTCATCGAGACCACCAACGTGATCGCGCCGGAGGATGTAGGCGGGCACCACCTGGTGTATGTGCCGAAGTACGTGACGCGGTCCAGCCCGTTCCACGAGCTTGACGACGATGCGCTCCGACAGCTCTACATCGAACATCTCTCGAAGATGCTGCCCGCGTTCCGCGAGTCCACGGTGCGCCACGCGTTCGTGTTCCGCGAGCGGTTCGTCGAGCCGCTGCACCAGATCGGACGGGCCCGGCCGACGGTACCGATGCAGACGCCGATCGGTGGGCTGTTCGTGGTCAACAACGGGCAGATCTACCCCGAGCTGACGAACTGCCAGGCGAGTGTTCGCCATGCCCAGAAGGCGCTGCCACTGATCGCCACCCACCGGGCGGCGCCGTCACCGGTGGCCGTGTCCTGACCGGCGCGGATGTGAGGAGTCCTCAATGCCAGCCGTTGTGCTGATTGTGTGCAGCGTGGTGATCGGCGTAATCGGGCAGTTGGTGCTGAAATCGGCCATGTCCAGGTCCGGCCCACTTGGCCTGCGCGGCGGCCCGATTGTCGCCGTGTCGGCCATGGCGCTGAACCCGGGCGTCTGGGCCGGCATGTCGCTCTACGGGGTGAGCATGCTGTTCTGGATGGCCGGCCTCTCACGCGTGGAGCTTGGTTACGCCTACCCCTTCCTGAGCCTGAGCTACGTGCTCATCCTCGTCGGCTCGCGGATCGTGCTGGGAGAGGCCATCGGGTGGGCCCGGCTGGTCGGGGTGCTGGTGATTTGTTTCGGCGTGACCGTCGTCGCACTGGGTTGATGGAGCGGCTGCATGCACTCGCAACAGATTGAGGCGCCAGCGAAGTGGTCGATTCAGGTCGCCAGACCGATGCTTGGCGAGGAGGAGATCGAGGCGGTCGCACGGGTCCTGCGTTCGGGCCACCTGGTGCAAGGCGCGCTGGTCGAGCAGTTCGAGCGGCGGTTCGCAGCGATGCTCGGAGCGCGGCACGCCGTGGCCTTGTCGAACGGCACCGCCGCGCTGCACCTGGCGCTGCTGGCACACGGCATCAGCGCCGGAGACGAGGTCATCACCAGCCCCTTCACGTTCATCGCCTCGGCGAACGCGGCGCTGTACGTGGGGGCGCGCCCGGTGTTTGTGGACATCCGACCAGACACGTTCAATCTCGATCCAGGCCAGATCGAGGCCAGCATCACGCCGCGCACACGGGCGATCGTGCCAGTCCACCTGTACGGCCAGCCGGCCGAGCTGGACGCGATCCACGAGATCGCGGCGCGCCATCAGCTTGCCGTGATCGAGGATGCCGCGCAGGCGCATGGCGCGGCGATTGACGGACGGATCGTCGGATCGACGGGGACGGCCTGCTTCTCGTTCTATGCGACGAAGAACGTGACCACGGCAGAGGGCGGTCTCGTCACGACGGATGACGACGAGATCGTGGATCGCCTGCGCCTGCTGCGAAGTCATGGGCAGCGCGAGCGCTACCACCATGAGATCCTGGGCTACAACTTCCGTCTGACGGACGTGCAGGCGGCCATCGGGTTGGTGCAGTTGGACCGCCTGGAGGCGCTCACCGACGCACGGATCCGGAACGCGGCATGCTTGTCAGCACGCCTGTCCGGCGTGAGGCCACCCGTCGTGCTGCCGGGGTATCGGCACGTCTTCCATCAGTACACCGTGCGAATCCCGCACGACCGCGATGGTGTCGCGCGGCGCCTGGCCGAGCAGGGCATCGGCACGGGCGTCCACTATCCGGTGCCGGTGCACCAGCAGCCGCTGTACCGCGACATGGGGTACGAGGATCACCTGCCCGAGTCCGAGCGCGCCAGCCGCGAGGTGCTCTCCCTGCCGGTGCATCCGGGGCTGACGACCGACGAGCTGGATGCCGTGGCGACGACACTGTCAGCGGTGGCGGCTCCCAGGACAGTTGCCCTGTCCTGATGGGCTCCGCGCCATCTACCGCCAGGCACTTTCTGAAGGCCGGTTTCGGAAGATCGCTTCGTACGGCGACTTTGACCTGTATCAACGGGAGCCCTGACTCGTGCGCGTCCTGTTCCTGTCGCGGTGGTTCCCGTATCCGGCGGATAACGGGGCGAAGCTGCGGATCTACAACCTGCTCCGTCAGCTTGCGCGGGTCCACGACGTGACGCTGCTCACCTGCGCCGAGCAGCTGGACCACATCGACGACGACGCGCTGGCGCACCTTCGCAGCGTGTGTGCAGACGTTCGGGTGGTGGCGTACCGCCGCTTTCAGCCGAGGAGCGGCAAGGCGCTCGCCGGGATATTCTCCAGCGAGCCGCGCTACCTCGTCGATACGCACCGTCCCGAGTTCTCCCGCCAACTGCACGAACTGCTCGCGACGACTTCGTTCGACGTGGTGCTCGCATCGCAACTATCGATGGTCCCGTACGGCATCGAGACCGCGCAGGCAACAGGCGTTCCCGTGGTGCTCGAAGAGCTGGAGATCGCGCTCTTCCGGGACGCGGCCTCAGGATGGCAACGGCCGCTCCAGACGCTTCGCCACCAGCTGACCTGGATCAAGCTGCGTGCGTACCTCCGACGGGTGCTGCCCCTGTTCGCCGCGTGTACCGTGGTCTCAGAGCCGGAGCGGCAGTACGTCGCGGCGCTGGCGCCGGAGTATCGGCCGGCAATGGTGATCCCGAACGGGGTCGATCTCGGCCAGTACGCCCACCTGCGTGAGACGCCGGTCCCGGGCGCGTTGATCTTTCCTGGCGCCCTCACCTATTCAGCCAACCTCTCAGGGGCTGACTGGTTCCTGCGCGAGGTGTTCGTGAAGCTCAAGACCCTCGCGCCGGACTGTCGCCTGAACATCACCGGGCAGACCGCTGGCGTTGACCTGAACCAGTTGCCCCAGATGGACGGCTACACCATCACGGGATACGTGCCGGACATTCGGCCGGTCATCGCGCGGAGCATGGTGACCGTCGTGCCGTTGCTGGTGGGGGGCGGCACGCGCCTCAAGATCCTCGAGTCCCTGGCCATCGGGACGCCCGTCGTCTCGACCTCGAAGGGCGCGCAGGGCCTGGACGTCCGCGACGGCGAGCACCTGCTGATCGCCGACACGGCGGATGCGTTCGCGGCGTCGGTGCAGGCGCTGCTCCAGGATACGGATCTGCGCGCACGGCTGGTTGCGTCTGGCCGTCGGCTGGTCCGTGAGCGTTACAGCTGGGACGCGATCGGTCCGCGCCTGTGCGACCTGCTGGAGCAGGTTGCGCGGCCGGCCGTTGCCGCCGGAGTGCACTGACGGTCATGCGAGTCGTGCTTGCGACCCACTTCTTCTTCCCGACGCAGTCCGGCGGGACCGAGTCGTACACGCTCGGGCTGGCGCGGGCGCTGCGGGCGCGCGGTCACGAGCCGTTCGTGATCTGCGCCGGCTCGCTGGACGCCGCGCACGGCTGGCCGCCGCGCGCCGAGGACGACACCTACGACGGCATCCCCGTTCGACGGCTCTCGTGGGACTGGGTGCGTGCACCGCATCCGTTCCGAACCTTCTACGACAACCCGGAGGCGACGGCGCTCTTCAGCGCGTACCTGCGGGAGGTCGGCGCGGACGTCGTCCACGTCACCTCGTGCTACTCGCTGAGCGCCAACATCCTGGGCGCCGCTCGTCAGGCCGGCTGCCGCACGATCCTGACGTTGACGGACTTCTGGTTTCTCTGTATTCGCCACACGCTCCTGCGCGGCGACGGCTCGCTGTGCGCCGGCCCGACATCCGCGGCCGATTGCCAGCGCTGCCTGGCGTCTGGCTCTCCCTCGCTGCGGGGGATCATGGATCGAACGAATCCGCAGTTGGTCGCCAGAGCGCTGCTGGCCGCGAGCCACGCTCCGGCGCTGGTACGGCTGCCGGGGCTGCGCGGGTACGTCGGCGATGCCGAGACGCGCCTCGACCACCTGCGGCAGGCCTTCGCTCAGGCCGATGCGGTTATCGCGCCGTCGCGGTTCTTGAAGCAGATGCTCGTCCGCGGCGGCTACTCGGCTGACTCGATGACGGTGTCACCGTACGGCATGGATCTCTCGTGGGGGCCGATGACGGCCCGGCGCGCAGACGACGGCCAGCTCGTGCTCGGATACCTTGGGCAGATCGAGCCGCTCAAGGGTGTTGACGTGGCCGTGCGCGCCGTCCGTGCACTCCCCACGGATCGGCCGGTGCGCCTGCGGATCTTCGGCTCGCTGGAGAAGAACCCGTCGTACGTGGCACGTCTTCGGGAGCTTGCCGAGGGGGATGCCCGCATCGAGTTCGTGGGACCGTACCAGCCGCGCGACCTGCGCGAGGTGCTGGCTGGCCTGGATGCGATAGTCGTGCCGTCGCTCTGGTACGAGAACACGCCGCTGGTGATCAGCGAGGCGTTCGCGGCGCGGCGGCCAGCCCTGGCCACGAACCTGGGCGGGATGAGCGAGGCCGTGCAGCACGGCAAGAACGGGCTGCTCTTCGAGCGTGGCGATGCAGCGGGACTCGCGGCGGCCATCGTCCGGTTGACGACGGAGCCGGGGCTGCTGGACGAGCTTCGCGCGGGGATCCAGCCCGTGCGAACCATCGACGAGGAGATCGTGGCCTTGCTCGACTTGTATCGTGGGGCCACGCTCCCGGTGAGCGCCTGACATGGCCCGCCGACGACTTGGCATCGACGTTCGCTACCTCTCGCACGGGCTTGTGGGCGGCGTGCACACCTACGTGCGCCACTTCGTGCCGGCCCTCCTGGATCTCGCCAGCGAGTTCGAGGTGATCCTCTACGCGGACACGAAGCAGCCATTTGAGCTGGCCGATCTGCCGCCCTCGGTGACGCTGCGCCGCCTGCCCTGGCGCAGCGCGCTCTCCACCGTGCAGCAGGATCTCTGGATGTGGCGCACGATGCAGACGGACCGCCTGGAGGTCGTGCACTTTCCGGCGAACTACGGCATCGGGCCGCGCGGCGCGGCGACGGTCCTCACAATCCACGACGCGATCAACCTCTTGCCGATCTACGAGATCGTGCGGGGACATCCGAAGCGGCCAGGCACCATCGCGAAGATGCTCTACTTGCAGGCCTGGACCAAGTACGCGGCGCGGCGGGCCGACCTGGTGTTGACGGTTTCGGAGCACGCCCGCCGCGAGATCGCAGGAACGGGGCGTGTGGCGGCGTCACAGATCGTGGCGGTGCCGCACGCGCCGACGCCTGATCTCAGGAGGGTGACGGACCCTGACCGGCTCGACGAGGTGCGGCGGCGACACGGCATCCAGACGCCGTTCGTGCTGGCCGATGGGCTGAAGAATCCTGGCACGCTGATTCGGGCGTGGCGGCGTCTGCCGCAGGCGCTGCGCGACACCCATCGCATCGTCTTCTTCGCGCGACGCCCAAACGTGGCGCCAGCGGTGATCGAGGCGCAGGCGCGCGGTGAGGCGTACCTGCTGATCGCACCGACGCGGCCTGACCTGATCGGTCTGTACAGCCTGGCAGCGGCGTTCGTGTTTCCCTCGTGGATCGAGGGTTTCGGTATCCCGGTCCTGGAAGCGATGACCTGCGGCGCGCCGGTCATCTCGTCAGACCGAGGGGCGCTCCCGGAAGTGCTTGGCGGGGCTGGCCTGCTCGCCGATGCCGAGGACGACGCTGCGTTCGCGCGGCACATCGAGCTGGTGCTGACCGACGACGGCGCGCGCGAGCGGCACAGGGCACAGGGGTACGAGCGGGCGGCACAGTTCACCTGGGAGAACACGGCCCGGGCGATTCTCGGGGTGTACAACATGGCCTGGCAGCGGCGGCACCCAGGCGCGCAGGCAGGGTCCGTTGCCCCCACGGCTGTGCACGTGTCGGAGCGAGCATGAGCGGCCTCGCGACGACGGTGCTTCGGAACTCGTTCGCAGGCATTGGGGCGCAGGCGGCCATCAAGGTACTCTCGTTCGGCTTCTCGGTGCTGGTGGTGCGTCAGCTTGGCGCAGAGCAGTTCGGCCAGTACGCGGCCGTCCTGGCGTTCGGCGCGACGTTTGTGTTCCTGGCAGACCTGGGCCTCGGAGTCTTCACCGTTCGTGAGGTCAGCCGGTGGCGTGCCCTGGAGGACGGGAAGGCGCACATCGACCGGTTCTTTGGCAACGTGGTGGTGCTCCGCGTCTTGCTGGGATGCGTCGCCGCGGTGCTGATCGTGCTGACCGCCTGGGCGACGGACCGTCCAACGGCGATGCTGGTGGCCCTGGCGGTCGGGGCGGTCGGACTGATGGTCTACTCGGCGCAAGGCGCGTGCGAGGCCGTGCTGGCGGGCTTCGAACGGCTGCACGTTGCCGCCGCGGCGAAGGTCGTGAATCAACTGGCCTTTGTGGTGCTGGGCGCCATAGCGCTGATCGTCGGGGCAGGGTATCACGGGCTGGTCGTTGCGAATCTGGTCGGCGTGTCGATCATGGCCTGGCTGTGCTGGCGAGGTGTCAGACGCCTGGATGTGACGCCGGGGCGTCCGTCTCCAGACCAGTGGCTGCCGCTGCTGCGGGCGAGCGCGCCGTTCGCCGTGATCGCCGGCACGCTCGGGCTGTCCTACAAGTTCGACAGTGTGCTGCTGAACATCGCGTGGGGCGATACGGAGACGGGCTATTACAACGCCGCGTACAGCCTGGTCTTCGCGTCGGTGTTCCTCTCGAACGCGCTGAACACGGCGCTCTACCCGTCGCTGACGCGGCAGGCTGCGCAGGCGCCGGAGTCGCTACCGTCCATCTACGGGACGGCCCTGCGCTACTTGATGAGTGTCTCCCTTCCCATCGCGGTCGGCGGGTTCGTGCTCTCGGATCAGATTGTCGCGCTGCTCTTCGGCGCGGGCTTCGTGGAGGCGGGGCCGGTGCTGGCCATTCTGATCCTGGTCGTGCCGTTGATGTTCGCGTCCGAGCTGCTGGGGTACGTGGTGGTGATCGGCGGCGCTGAGCGCTCGGTGGCGCGGGCGGTCCTGGTGAGCACGGGCATCAACATCCTGTGCAACCTGGTGCTGGTCCCGTGGTTCGGGCTGTTCGCAGCGGCCACGATGACGGTGGTCACGGAAGGGGTGCTGGTCGGCCAGTACGTCTGGTATCTCCGCGCGACGCTGGCCCAGATCTCATGGCAGCGCACGCTGATCCTTCCTCTGGTCGCGACGGGAATGATGGGTGTTGGCGTTCTGCTCATGAAGGAGCTTCCAACTGTGGTGACGATCCTGCTTGCCGCCGTCATGTACGGCATGCTCCTGGTTCTGCTGGGCGTGGTACAGCCTGGCGAGTTGGCGGTGCTCCGCTCCGTTGGCGCGTCGATGCGCCCGCGCCCGACATCGGAACCTCTCGTGAGTTGATGTGAACAAGCACGTTCAAGCATCCACCATTGCCGTCATCATCTTGCACTGGAAGCGAGCCGATGAGACGCTGGCCTGCCTCGCTCGATTGCAGGCTCTACAAGCCGTTCCCATCACGGTGCTGGTGGTGGACAATGGCGGTGTCCCGCTGAGTGATGCAGCGATGTATGAGGCGTGCCCGCGGGCTGTCATCATCCGGAACCGCACGAATCTCGGATTTGCCGGCGGCTGCAACGTCGGCATTCGATGGGCGATAGATCATGGCGCATCATATGTGCTCTTGCACAATGATGATGCGGGGATTTCCGAACAAGACCTCATCTGCCTCTACCAGTCGGCGGAAGCTGATGCGACGATCGGGATGATCGGGCCGACCATCTACTACGGTGCTCAACGCCTGGTTGTCTGGTCATCGGCTGGTCACATTGATCGCTTCGGGCGCGCCAGCCAGCCCGGAGCAGATGCCACGCTGAGTGGCCTTGAACAACTGACCCACGCGCGCGACGTGGACTATGTGACAGGGTGCATGTTGCTCGTTCGGGTCTCGGCCATCCAACAGATTGGCCTGCTTGATGAGGCGTTCTTCGCATACTACGAGGAGGCGGAATGGTGCCGAAGGGCAGTCTCTGCTGGCTTCCGAGTGGTCTGGGTTCCCGCAGCAAGTGCCTGGCACAATATCGAGCCGAATGAGCGTGGAGAGTCCCCGCTACATCTGTACCTAATGGCGCGGAACCGACTGCTGTTCCTGCGCCGTACTCGTGCTCCGTTCGGCACGGTCGCGTGGTCCGCGCTGGATCTCCTGCGGACGGCGATGAGCTGGACGCTCCGGCCACGGTATCGACAGCGACGTATGTATGTCCCAGTGCTGTTGCGAGCACTCGCTGACTTTCTGCTGGGGCGGTTTGGCGCGCCGCCAGCGACGCTGTAACCTCGCAGATCCCTGGGGGTGCATGACCGCGATGGAGCACGAGTCGGCTGCGTTGCAGCGGCCTGCGTCGGTGGCCTCGGCGGCAGTATGGCCGGTGCATCGAGGGGATGTTGTGCCCTCGCCCGCCGCCACCTGGAGCGAGCGCAGCCTGGGCGAACGGCAGCCAATGGCACCGACCGAGCGGTTCGCCCGCGTCCTCGGGTACGGGCTGGCGTCCGTGCCGACGGTTGGTGCGGTCGTACCGTTTGCGCTGGGGACGGGAACGCAGAGCACGATCGTCGCGGCGCTCGCCATCTCCATCGCGCTGTTCGTGCTCTGGATCGGCTGGCTGGTCTTCAGCCGCCGAGCGTTCCTGGTGCGGACGCCGCTCAATGCGCCGGTCGCCATCCTGTGTCTGGTCTGGGTGCTGGCGTGTATCGCATCGAACGTGTTGGTGGATCCGCGCGTCGCCCTGCGGCTGGGTAGCTCGTTCGCGCTGGTGCAGGTCGCGGCGGTCACCGTCACGGTCATCTCGCTTGGCCTGCTCCTGTTAGGCGCCAACCTGGGCCAGGAGGACTGGTACTGCCGCGTCGCCACCTGGGCGTATCTGGCGGTCAGTGTCGTCGCGATCTCCAGCTACTACGTGGGGCTGGAAACCCGGTTGGCCTTCCTGAACACCAACGGGCTGTTCACCCTCTGGGCCGTGGCCCTGTCCTACGGTCAGGCGCTCTTCAATCGCCGGCTCGGCCCCATCGGACGGCTGGGGCTGATCGGCCTGGCAGGGGCGTACCTGTTCAAGGTGGTGATTCTTCAGACGGTCTGGCTCTCGGGGTGGATACCGGCGCTGGTGGCGGTCGGCATCATCACGCTGGTGCGGTCACGGCTGCTGGCCGGGCTCGGCATCATCGTGGCGGCCCCGTTCCTGGTGGCCTTCTCCGACCGCATCTTCGACGCGGTCGTCGAGTCGAATATCGACGAGGGATCGGACTCGCGGCTGGACATCTGGATGCAGGCGTGGGATCTCCTGAGCCAGTATCCCGTGCTCGGAACGGGGCCGGCCGGCTACGCGGCCTACTACATGACGCTGTACGTGGGGTCTGGATCGTCGATGTCCACCCACTCGAACTACGTGGATATCGCGGCGCAGACCGGGATCATCGGCGTGGTCGCCTTCCTCTGGCTGCTTGGTGCGCTCGGCATCGTCGCATGGCGGGCCTGCCGAAGCTGGCGGGCCGGGTTTGCTGGCGGGTTCACGGCTGCCGCTGCCGGCGGTCTGATCGGCGCGGTCATCGCGATGGCCCTGGGCGACTGGGTCATCCCCTTTGTCTACAACCAGGGCATCGCCGGGTTCCGCTACACCGTGCACACCTGGGTGTTCCTCGGATTCCTGGCCGCGTACGCCGCACGGGCGGCGCACAAGACCACGCACTGAAGCAGGAGCCAGCATGGAGCTTTCCGTCATCGTCGTCAGCTTCAATACGCGAGAGCTGCTGGCCTCGTGTATCGAAACGGTCGGCGAGCGAATCGGCGCGCGCAGCCACCAGATTGTTGTGGTGGACAACGCCTCGTCCGACGGCAGCGCGGAGCACGTGGCCGCGCGGTTTCCGAACGTCGTGCTGGTCCGGAACGCCGAGAATCGCGGGTTCGCGGCCGCCGTCAATCAGGGGATCGAGGCCAGCACGGGCCGCTACCTCCTGCTGCTGAACAGCGACGCAACCCTGGAGCCTGACGCCGTTGAGCGGATGTGCCAGCACCTGGACGAGCACTCGAACGTCGCAGCGGTCGGCGGCACGCTGCTCAACCCAGACGGCTCGTTTCAAGGCTCCTACGCCGACTTTCCAACGCTGTACAGCGAGGTGCTGCTCCTCTCGGGGTTGTCGCGCTGGCTGCTGCCGCCCACCTTTCCGAGCCACACCGAAGCAGAGAGCCAGCAGGCCCGTCCTGTCGATTGGGTCTGCGGCGCGTTCGTGCTGCTGCGGCGGGCCGCCGTCGAGCAGATCGGCGGCCTCGACGAGGCGTACTTCATGTACGCCGAGGAAGTGGACTGGTTCTTCCGCGCACGACAGGCCGGCTGGACGACGAGCTATCTGCCGGAAGCCCGCGCCGTCCACCTCGTCGCAGGCAGCTATCGTCGGGATGCAACCCGGCGGCGGGAACAGATCTACCGGAGCAAGTGGCTCTACTTTCGGAAGAACCACGGGACGCTGCAGAGCGCCGTCTTCCTCGGCCTCGTCCGCTCGCTGTCGCTGCTGAAGCTGCTCGCCTGGGCCGGCGCAAGCGCAGTTGCCGGGCCGCCCGCCCGAGAGCGGGCGCGCAACAACGTCGCCTCGTACCGGTACCTTCTGAGCCACATCTGACGGGAGCCGTCCATGGCCATCATCGACCATGCCGCCGTGCGGGAGGCTTCGGCGCCCCTCACGCCGACGACTGCTGCACGGACCGGGGGATTCGCCCGCGTCGTCGCGCGCCCCGCTCGCATCAGCGTCTGGCGAGCCGATCTGCCGTTCCTGCTGTCGCTGGCGGCCCTGCTCCTGGTGGTGACGACGGCGCCCTACGCCTGGGCGTACGCGTCAGCGCCGGCCGACCGTCAGTTCATGGGTATCACCTTCACCACCCATGACTACTCGCAGTACATGTCCTGGGCGCGCGAGTCCCGTGACCGCGTCTTCGTCGAGAACAAGCTGACCCCCGAGCCGGGCCCGGCGACGTTCTTCAACCCCGTGTGGTGGCTGGTTGGGCGCATCGAGGCCTGGACCGGCTGGAGCTTCGCGGCGATCAACCAGGGGTTCCGCGTCCTGGCTGGCATGACGTTCGTGCTGGTGCTCGGGGCGTTCACGGGGCTGGTGCTGCCCGGCAGGGAGCGGCGTGTCGCCGTGGCGCTGGCCTGCGTGACTTCGGGTTTTGGCTGGGTGCTGGTGCTGGCGAAACAGGTGCTCGGCGAGCTGCCGCTGCCCCTGCTGGTGCACGGGTTCCCCGGGAACTCCTTCTTCGGCATCATGGTGGTGCCACACATGATCCTGTCGGCCTCGATGCTGATCGGCTCGCTCGGCCTGATGCTCGATGCGTACCGCCGGCAGTGTGGACGGCGGGCGCTGCTGGCCGGCCTGTTGTGCTGCGGCCTCGGCTTCGCCCACCCGTACAACATCGTGACGGCCTACTCCGTCGTCGGGACGTTCGGCGTCGTCACGGTTCTGCGCGACGGCTGGCGCTGGCGCTGGATCATGATGCTGGCCGCGTTCTACGGCCTCTCGGCCCCGAGCGTGCTCTACTGGATGTGGGTCTCGGCCGGCAGCGCTGAGTGGCGGCAAGTGCTGGAGCAGTACCGCAACCTGGGCGTGTTCACCCCGCAGCCAGCGCAGCTGCTGATCTACCTGGGCGTGCCGGCCATCGTGGCCGCGCTCACCTTCCGGGGATTCGTGCCGCTGCGCCTGCGGAGCGTCGAGGAGCTGTTCGTCACAGGCTGGCTGGCAGTCAACGCCCTCATCATCTACCTCCCGTTCAACTTCCAGATCAACCTGCTGAGCGGCATTCAGGTGCCGCTCGCGATCCTCACGACCATCGGGCTCTACCGCCATGTGATGCCCTGGCTGCGCGAGACCCTGCCGGGGCGGCTCGCCGGGCTGGTCAGGTTCACACCGCTGGCCATCGTGCTGCTGGTGCTCCCGACGAACCTCTACCTGTTCTCGTGGCGCATCGTGGACTTGAACCGCCACACCTATCCGGATTACCTCCATCGCGACGACGTGTCCGCCCTCCGGTGGCTGGAGGCCAACGCCGCGCCGTCCGATGTCGTGCTCAGCTCGCTGTCCATCGGACACTACGTGCCAGGCTACACCGGAGCGCATGCCTTCCTGGGGCACGGTGCGAACACCCTGGACTTCTTCGGGAAGCGCGAGATGGTGAACCGGTTCTTCGCCGCTGGCTCCGACGACGCCGAGCGGCAGCGCACACTGGCACGCTACCACGTCCGCTTCGTCTTCCTGGGGCCGGCCGAGCGCGCCATCGGGGCGTTCGACCCGCGCCGGGCAGCCTACCTGGAGCCGGCCTATGTCCAGGCCGAAACGACCGTCTATCGGGTGCGGCAGGCTACAGCCGCGGCGACAGGGCAGTAGGATACGGATGGTGCGACGTCTGGTACTGCTGGTCACGTTCGCGCTCTGTCTCGGCGTGTCGCTGTTGTCCGTGGACGCCCCGGCAGCATCCGCGGCCGACGACGAGCGCTGGAGCACGCCGTTCCCGGTTTCCGGGCCGGACCCGCGCGCCGGGGGGTGGTTTCCGTCCATCGCGGTGGATCCCTCGGGCCGCGTCCACATCGTCTGGAACGGGCGCGCGCCCCAGCGGCCCGCGGCCACGTCCATGGAGGACAGTCAGCGCGCCAGCGACGCCGCTGGATGGCTCATCTACGCATCGCTGAACGGGCAGCGCTGGACGCCTCCCAACGAGATCGCAGCGATTGGCGACGAAGGGGACGCGCTGCGCTCCTCGTTGACGACCGATCAGTACGGCAAACTGCACATGCTCTACCGTGGCCTCAACCTCCGAGAGCCGGTTGTCGGCGGCGCGGAGAACGAGCCGATCCGCTACGCATCCGTGAACGTGCAGGACGGCACGAAGCCCAATGCCTGGTCCGCTGGCATTGCCATCAGCCACCATAAGCCCGCCTACTTCTCGGACATCGTGACCGACAGCCAGGGCAGCCTGCACGCGCTGATGACCGAGCCCGGCGACGACAAGCAGTACGCGCCGTACTATCGGCGCTCGGACGACGGCGGCCGGACCTGGTCTTCGCCAGTCGCTATCGAGACAGCGCTCGCCGTGTCGCGCTGGCGGCTGCAGCTCAAGCTGGGACAGAACGACGATCTCCACGCCGTCTGGGAGGTCGTCGATCCGGAAGATCCATCCTCCCGCGTGCCGGTTGGCTTCGTGTACGCGCGCTCGACGGACCGTGGCGCGACCTGGAAGACCACCACCTTCGCCCCCGCCAAGGCGGGCGTCCTCTACCCGAAGCAGTTTGAGGGGACGCGGTGGCGGGTTCAGCCGGCCGTTGGGGTGGACGGGCGGGGACAGATCGTGCTGGTCTGGCGCGAGTACGAGACGGACACCGTCTATTTCCAGCGCTCGAATGACGGCCAGACGTGGTCGCCGCCGGCCCGCATCGGCGGCATCGTCCGAGGCGTGGCGCGCCCATTCGACCGGTACGACATGGCGACGGACAGCGCCGGCCGCCTGCACCTCGTCGCGGTCGCCTACACCAGCGCGTCCACCACAACGATGTCGCTCGTCCACCTCGAATGGCTTGGCTACAGCTGGGCGAATCCGGAGATCATCACACGGGCCTCGATTGCGCCCTTCCCGGAGTGGCCACGCGTGGCGGTGGGCGAGGGCAACCGCCTGCACGTGGCGTGGTTCGGAGGCAGCTCGGCCTCGGTGGATCGGGTGCCGACGGGCATCTGGTACAGCTCGAAGGTGACATCAGCGCCGCACGTCGCTCCAGTGGCCCTGCCGGACCGAGCGGCGCCCCAGCCCGACACTGCCAACCCGGCGTTGCTCGTGCCGACGCCAGTCGCGCCTGCGCCGACGGTCGGTCAAGCATCTGGTCAATGGGCCGGCGAGCCGCTCGCGCCCGCGGAGTCGCTTCAGCCGTCTCCATGGCCCGTGGTGGCAGGTATCGTCGGCAGTACCAGCGTGCTGGCGCTGCTGTTCGTGGCTCGCAGATTCCTGGTCAGGCGGTGACGACCATGCGTGTGACCATCGTGCGCTGGGTGCACTGTGCAGACCAGCGTGGGGAACCTCTCCACCGCTGCCCATCGTTCCTTGCGGCGGCCCATCCTCCCGGGATGTCGTGACAATGGTAAATCTCAACGGCGCGATTGAAGCTCTGGTTCGGCTCTGGTGGCTCGTCCTCACCGTGGGTGGGATGGCCGGGCTGCTGACCTATCACGCGATACGCCAGGTGCCGCCAACGTTCGTCGCATCGACGACGCTGATGGTCGGCGACGTGCTGCGTAGCCCGAAGCCCGGCGAGAACGAGTTCTCCGTTGCCCAGAATCTGGCGACGGGCTACGCGCAGATCGCGCAGCGCCAGCCGATCCTGGACGGCGCCGTTCGCTCGCTGGGGCTGCAGACGACCTGGGAGGATCTGCGGCAGCGGATCGTCGTCATTCACCCGAATGGCGCGCTGACCATCGAGATCCGCGCGATGGACACGAACCCCGTGCGTGCGCGGGACATCGCCGCGTCCATCGCCGATCAGCTCGTCGAGGCGAGCCCGACCCGCGCGCGCAAGCAGGAGCTCGATCAGCGGCAGCAGTTTCTCCGTGACGAGCTGGCCACGCTCCAGACCAAGATCGAGCAGGGGCGGGCCGAGCTGGCGAAGAAGCAGGCCGCGCTCGGCCAGGAGACGACGGCCCGGGGCGTGCTCGACCGGCAGGACGAGATCAAGGCCATCGAGCTGAACCTGTCCACCTGGCGCAACAACTACAACGACGTCCTCGGCGCGCTCGAAGGGCGCTCCGACCCGAACAGTCTGTCGATCATCGAGCCGGCGGCCATCCCCACCAGCCCGGCCGGCCCGCGTACCACCTGGTTCGTCGCGCTTGCAGCGGCGGCCGGCGTGCTGGTCGTGTCGTCGGGCATCGTCGCGGCGGAGATGTTCGGCCGGCGCGTGCGCTCGGGTGACGACATCCGAGGGGCGATGCGCTCGGCGCTGGATGGGCTCGTCGCGTACATCCCCCGGCTTGGCGCCAGCGACACCGCCGTCGCCGTTCTGACGGAGCCGGACTCGCTGGCAGCAGAGGCGTACCGCTTGCTGGCCGCACAACTCCGGTTCGGAGTGCTCGGAAACGGCTCCCACATTCTGCTGGTGACCAGCGCGACGAACGGCGAGGGGAAGTCAACCACGGCGGCCAACCTCGCCTCGGCGCTGGCACTGGGCGGCTCGAACGTCATCCTGATCGATCTCGATCTGCGCAAGCCGGTGCTCCACTCGCTGTTCGGCCTGCCAAACCGCGAGGGCGCCAGCGCCATGATGCGCGAGGCCAACTACGACATCGACCGGTACGCCGTCCATACGGCCCTGCCGCGCCTGCGCCTGATCCCCGCCGGGACTCCCGTTGGCAACCCGACAGAGATCCTCAGTCGCTCCGCCGAGGCGCTGGTGCTGGCGGCCTGGAGCAACGCTGACTACGTGATTGTGGACGGCCCGCCGCTGCTCGCGGTGGCGGACGCGGCGGTGCTGACCGGGTCGGTCCCGGACACCCTGTTCGTCGCGCGGTACGAGCGGACCAACGGCCGTGACCTGCGGGCAGCCCTGGACATCCTGAACGGCCTGCCGACGCGGCTGCGCGCCGTGGTGTTGAACGCGGTGCCGTGGGAGCAGCTCAACCTGTACGGCTACTACTTCGTGCCGCAGCAGCGTGGCTTCATGGCCGGCCTACGCTCGATGGGCGCCTGGGGCGCTGGCCGGATGCCGGCCCTGCCAGGGTCAGCCCGCGGCTCGACCTCCGACACTGCCGTGCCGAAGCAGCACGGACCGTAGGGCACGGAGATGAGCACGTTTCGTACGCATCTCCTGACGCGGCTGAGTCGAGCCGAGTGGTGCATGCTCCTGCTGCTGCTCCTGTGCTACGCCTACTTCCTGCCCCGCTACGCGGACTGGAGCCAGACGTCACGGGTGGCCCTGATCCTCGCGATTGTGCATGAGGGGCGGCTGGAGATCGACTCGTACATCGGCACGACGGGCGACTATGCCGAGCTGCGCGGCCACCGCTACAGCGACAAAGCGCCTGGGCCGGCCCTGCTCGGCGTGCCGCCCTATGCGTTGGCGAAGGCGATCCTCGACACCGGCGCCGGGCAGCGGATCGTCGAGCGGCTCGCCCAGGGTGAGGCGCTGCGGCAGACGCTCAAGCCCGGCGAGGCGGCCAGCGAGAAGGTGACAATGGCGATCGCGCAGGCCATCGCGACGTGGGCCGTCGTGTCCATTCCTTCGGCCGTGCTCGGCGTCGTGCTGTATCGCGTCCTCGGGCGGCTGGGAGCGCCGGCCCCGCTGCGTCTGCTGGTGACGCTGGTCTACGGTCTGGCCACCAGCGCATTCCCCTACGCTGGCGCGCTGTACAGCCATCAGCTGACGGCCGCGCTGCTGTTCGGCAGCTTTGCCCTGCTCTGGCGCGAACAGGCCCCCGGCGCGTTGCGGTTGCTGACGGTCGGGCTGCTCATGGGCCTGTCGCTCATCAGCGAGTATCCGACGGCGCTCATCATCGGCGGCCTTGGTCTCTACGCCCTGGGCATGACGCGCCGCCTGTCAACCGGGTTCGTCATCGCGCTGGGGGCGCTGCCGCCGCTGCTGGTGATGGCCATCCACAATCAGCTGATCTTCGGGACGCCGCTGCCGGTCGGCTACTCCTACTCCGCGCTCTGGCAGAACGAGCACCAGGCGGGGCTCTACAGTCTGTCCGCACCGACCTGGGAGGCGTTCTGGGGGGTCACGTTCGGGCTGTATCGCGGCCTGTTCAGCCTCTCCCCGGTCCTGCTCTTCGGCATTGTGGGGCTGGCGCTCATGCTCCGAGACCGCGGATCCTGGCCGGAAGGGCTGGTCTGCGCCTGGAGCGTCGGCAGCTTCGTGGCGTTCAACAGCTCCTCGGGCATGTGGTCTGGCGGGTTTGGCGTCGGGCCGCGCTACCTGGTGCCGATGCTCCCGTTCCTGGCCGTGGGTATCGGCGTGGCGCTTGCGCGGTTCGGGCAGGTGCGCCTGGTGCAGGCCCTGTTCGCCGTGACGGTGGCCTGGTCGCTTGTGGCGGTGTGGAGCATGACCATCGGCGGGCAGGCGTTCCCGGGTTTCGAGCCGTATCCGCTCTGGATGCACAGTTGGCCGGCACTGCTGGCCGGCGATGTGGCGCGCAATCTCGGAACGCTGGCCGGCCTGCGCGGGTGGTGGAGCCTCGCGCCGCTGGCCGTGCTCGGGGGGCTGCTGCTGGCGGTGGGGTTCGGGCGCACCGCGGCCACTGAGGCGGTTCACGTCCCGTCCCGCGCGCTGCCGTCAGAGCCGACGGCACATCCCACGGTGGTGAGCCTCTGATGGCGGCGGTCGAGATGCTCCGTACGAAAGCGCAGGCGCGCCCGCGGGTAACTGACACCCTCTGGCGGTACGCTGGCGGGCTGCTGCTGTTCTGCGCGGTTGGCGGCATTGCCGTGCTGTCGCTGTTCAACCTGGAACGGTATCCGGTGACGTGGTTCGACGAAGGGTCGCACCTGCACGTGCCGAAGACGCTGGTGGTGGACGGCGTCTACGCAGACCGCAGCGCTGAGGGCTACCGCTTCTTTGGCCCCACGACGGGCGTCGGGCCGACCGTCCTGCTGCCGATCGCCGGCGTCTTCAAGCTCGCGGGCATCGGGCTGGTGCAGGCGCGGCTGGTGATGGTGGCGTACCTGTTGCTGGCGCTGGCGGCGTTCGGCGCGCTCGCCCGCTATCTGTACGGCTGGCGGATCGCGGCCCTGGCCCTGGCGCTCCTGGTCAGCATGCCCGGCATCAATCTGCTGTACCTCGGGCGGCAGGTGCTGGGCGAGGTTCCGGCGCTCGCCTTCCTGTCGCTCGCACTCCTCACCTGGTCCCGGAGCGTCGAGGCGGGCGCGCGTGAGCTGCGCTGCCTCCTGCTGGCATGCGTCGCGTTCGGGCTGACCGCGCTGACCAAGAATCAGTTCGCCCTCATCCTCGTGCCGACGCTGCTGCTGCTCTGGGCCGTGGACCGGCTGTACTACCGCGCGCTCTCCTGGAGGCAGACGGTGCTGCCACTCGCCGCCGTGTTCGGCGGCGCAGGGCTGTGCCAGTTGACGCCGCTCCTGCCCCTGCTGGGGACCGACGAGCTTGGCCGGACGCTGGCGCTGGCGCGCGATGCTTCAGCCGGCGCGATCTTTGTCTTCGTCCCGCAGCGGATCTTCAGCAGCCTGAAGTTCCTGTTCAGCGCCGAGAACGCCGGCTTCTGGGTACTGCCGTCGCTGCTGTACGGCCTGGCCTTCGTGCGCCGGGACACCTCACGGGTACTGCCGCACGCCTTCCTGATGCTCTTCGCCGTGTGCGGCCTGACGTGGTTCGCGTTTGGCTCCATCGGCTGGCCGCGCTACGCGTTTCCCGCGCTGGCCCTGACCACGTTGCTGAGCGCCCGGCTCATCGCCGACGTGCTGCGCCCGCTGTTCGACCGGGTCGGGAATCTGCGGACACGGCTCCGGGCCATCGCCGTCCTGGCCGTGGTGGTCATCCCCATCGGCATGGGGCTGGCTGAAACGGCCCGGAGCGTCGTGACCGCGCGTGATGACTCGCCGCAGCGAATGGCCGCGTTCCTGAACGAGACCGTCCCCCAGGAGACCATCGTCGAGACCTGGGAGCCTGAGATGGGGTTCCTGTCTGACCACGCCTTTCACTATCCGCCGTCCGGCTGGCTCGACCGTGCCGTTCGTGCGAAGTGGCTGGGTGGCAGCGCACAGCAAGAGTACGACCCCATGCAGGTGTCTTCGCCCGAGTACCTGCTCGTCGGCCGCTTTGGAAAGTACACCGATGCCTACCGTGCGTTCATACACCACACGCGGCCGGAGCTGATCCGCTCGATCGGCGACTACGACCTCTACCGCCTGCACGGCGCCCGCTGAGCAGTCCTGGCGCTGAGCGGCCCTGGCGTCGCCGTGCGCTCCTCGCAATGACGCAACCACGTGGAGGGAGGCGGCTGTGCGTATCCTGTTCTTGACGCAAGTCCTGCCATTTCCCGCTGACAGCGGCCCCAAGATCAAGACTTTCAACGTGCTGCGTCACCTGGCGCGCAAGCACACCTTGCATCTCGTCTCCTTCGTCCGCTCGGAGGCGGAGGAGCGCGACGCCGAAGCCCTCAAGGAGTGGTGCGAGACGGTCGATACGGTCCGCATTCAGCGGTCGACCCTGCGGGACGTCGCGTCGCTCCTGACGTCGTGGGGCAGCGGTCGGCCCTTCCTGGTCGAGCGTGACGACTCCGACATCTTCCGGTGCCGCGTCCAGCAGTTGCTCTACCTGCACAACATCGACGCGGTACATGCCGACCAGTTGACGATGGGACAGTTTGCCGTCGACCTGCCGGTACGCGTCCGCGTGCTGGACGAGCACAACGCCGTCTGGACGATCGTCAAGCGGGTGGCCCGTCACGAGCCGTGGGGTGCGCGGCGGCTGGTCGCCGAGCTCGAATGGCGGCGTGTGCGGTCGTACGAAGGGGCGCTCTGTCGGGCGTTCGATGGGGTGCTGGTGGTCAGCGACGGCGACCTGCGTGATCTGGAAGCGGCTGCAAATGCATCGATCCGGGCCACGGTCGTGCCCATCGCCGTCGACACCGACACGTTCGCCTTCAAGCCGCGCACCGATCGGGCGCGGCACATCGTGAGCATGGCGACGATGTTCTACCCGCCGAACGCCGAGGGGGTCGCCTGGTTTGCGCGCGATGTGTACCCGCTGGTTCGGCAAGAGCTTCGAGACAGTACGTTCTACGTTGTCGGCAGCAAGCCGCCAGAACACATTCGCGAGCTTGCCACGGCCCAGCCAGGCATCGAGGTGACGGGGTACGTTCCCGACCTCAATCCGTATCTCGACAAGAGTGCCGTGCTGGTCGTCCCGCTGCACTCTGGCAGCGGGATGCGCGTGAAGATCCTTGAGGCGTTTGCGCGGGGCGTGCCGGTCGTGTCGACCACCATCGGCGTGGAGGGGATCGAGGCCCGCCACGGCGAGCACCTGCTGGTGGCAGACACGCCGGAGGCGTTCGCGCAGGCCGTGGTACGGACCGTCTCCCAGCCGGACGAGGCCCGGGAGCGGGCACAGGCCGCTCGGCGGCTCGTCGAGGACCGCTACGACATGCAAACGGCGTTGGGAAAGCTCGACGATCTCTACCAGGATGAGCTCGGGCAGGCCCGCGCGAGCAGGCCTGTCGATATCACATGCGGAAGCGCCGGCTGATGTCCGCCTGCCGCGTCGCCTCAACTGCAGTCAGGATCAGGTGAGCGTGCCATGAAGATGCTGATGGTTCTCCCGTATGCGCCGTCGCTCATCCGCGTGCGGCCGTACAACCTGATCCGGGAACTGGCGCGAGATCACGCCGTGTCGCTGCTGATCGTCGGCGCCAGCCCATCGACGGCGGAGCTTGCCGAGATCGCTCCGTTTGTTCGCACGGTGCGGGTCGCGCCGCAAACCAGACTGCGCGCCGTCGTGAATTGCGGCGCCGCGGTGGTCCAGCGGGCGTCGCTTCAGAGCGTCGTTGGAGCGGCCCCCACGGCTGCCCGTGAGCTGCGAGCCATGCTCGCGTCCGAGCCGTTCGACGTGGTGCATGTGGAGCATCTGCGGGCGGCGTTCATCGAAGCCGCGCTCCCGCCGGAGATGCCGCGCATCTTTGATTCGGTTGACGCGATCTCACTGCTGTGGGAGCGGACGCGGGACAACAGCCACAGCATGATGCAGCGGGCGGTCGCCGCCGTCGAGCTGAGCCCGACGCGCCGCTACGAGTCGTACCTGATGTCCAGGTTTGACCGGGTCGCCGTGACCTCGCCGGAGGACGCCGACACGCTGCGGGCTCTGCGAGCGGATGCGCCGGTCGAGGTCATCCCCAACGGCGTCGATCTCGGCTATTTCACCATGCACGAGCGTCAGACCCTCTCGAACACGCTCGTCTTCTCCGGCAAGATGTCCTACCACGCGAACGTGACGGCGGCCCTTCACCTCGCACGAGACATCCTGCCGCTCGTGAAGGCTCGCATCCCAGACGTGCGCCTGCGCATCGTCGGAAGCGACCCGCCGCCCATCGTCCGGGCACTGGCGCAGGATCCCAGCATCACGGTCACAGGCTGGGTGCCTGATCTCCGTCTCGCCATCGCGACGGCGACCGTGGCCGTCTGCCCGGTCACGGTCAAGGTTGGCATTCAGAACAAGATTCTGGAGGCGATGGCGCTGGAAGTACCGGTCGTCGCGTCGGAGCAGGGTGCGCTCGGGCTGCAGGCTCGGCCAGGCGAGGACTTGCTCGTCGGGCGGGGGGCGCCGGCCCTCGCAGAGCACCTGGTGGGCCTCCTGGTGAACCCGCCCGAGCGCGAGCGCCTCGCGCGCGCCGGCCGCCGGTACGTCGAGCGGCACCATCAGTGGGCGGCCGCGGCAGACGCCTTCGCGCGCCTGTACTCCGAGGCCATGGCCCTGCGCGGGCGCTCAGCCCAGGCCGTCTAGCACGCACCTCATCGCACCACTGCCGCTGCCCAGGGCGGCGGTGGTTCCCTTGATTTCCCTGCACCGGGAGGCATCCACATGCTCATTGCTCGCGCCCCACTCCGCATCAGTCTCGCCGGCGGTGGGACAGATCTCCCTGCGTACTACGAAGAGCATGGTGGGCTGGTCATCTCGACCACCATTGACAAGTTCGTCTATGCGCGCGTGGCCTCGAATGCGTCTCGCAGCGCACAGATCGTGTCGGCGGACTACCAGACGTCCTATCTGCACGGACGGGGGACGCCGATGTGCTGGGATGGCGATCTCTCGCTGCCGCGCGCGGTGCTCCACGAGATGGATCTGCATGACGGCGTGTCGGTCTTTCTGGCGTCCGAAGTGCCACCAGGGACCGGCCTTGGATCGTCCAGCGCGATGGCTGTCGCGCTGGTGCAAGTGCTGGCGATGTACCGCGATGCGCCACTCACCCGGCAGCAGGTAGCCGACCTGGCGTGCAGGATCGAGATCGAGAAGCTGTCCGCGCCCATCGGCAAGCAGGATCAGTACGCGGCGGCGTTTGGTGGCCTCAACGCCATCCAGTTCGAGCGGGGCGGGGTGAAAGTCGAGCCAGTGCGGACGCCGCCGGGCCTGCTCGACCGTCTCAGCCGGCGGCTGGTGCTCTTCTTCACGGGGACCGCACGCAGCTCGGCGACGATCCTGCGCGCCCAGCAGGCCGCCAGCGCCAGCGGCGATCCGCAAGCCCTGGCGGGGCTCCACCAGATTCGTGGGCTTGCCACGGTCTGCCGTGGCCTCCTGGAGCAGGGCGACGTGGACGCCATCGGCGAGCTGCTGCACGAGGGGTGGATGCGTAAGCGGTCGCTGACCTCAGGCATCACCACCGGTCAGATCGACGAGCTGTACGACACGGCCCTGGCGCACGGCGCGCTGGGTGGAAAGATCACCGGCGCCGGCGGCGGCGGATTCCTGCTGCTCTACTGCCGACAGGGGCGGAAGGCCGACGTGATCTCAGCGATGACCGCGCGCGGGCTGCGCCAGATGGATTTCTGCTTCGAGCCGCGCGGCGTCCTGGTGTCGTCCTTGAACTGGCAGGACACCGAAGAGTTCGGCGCGTCGCGGGCGAGCGCGTAGAGACGATCTCAGGTTCCCGGGCCTGCAGCGCTTCTTGAGAGAGTCCCGTAGCCCGGAACGTCGGTGAGGAGTGACTGTGCAAGCATTGATTCTCGCGGCAGGCCTGGGGACACGGCTCGGCGGGCTGACCGCCGACCGTCCCAAGTGTATGCTGACCTTCGGCGACGCGCCCCTCATCGAGCATCTCGTAGTGTGGCTGCGCCAGCACGGGATTGACGACATCGCGGTCAACCTGCACTACCTGCCCGAGACCATCACCTCGTTCCTGGGCGATGGCCGGCGGTTCGGTGTCAGCGTCACCTACTCCTACGAACGCGAGCTGCTGGGCACGGCTGGCGCCGCTCGGAAGCTGGCGCCGCACTTCACGGGGCCGGTCGTCGTGGTCTATGGCGACGGGTACACCAATCTCGACCTGGGCCGCGTGCTGGAGTACCACGCCGCGCGCCGGCGTGCCGAGACGCCCCACATGACGATGGTCCTCTATCACGTGCCGGATCCAACGGCCTGCGGCATCGTCGCGCTGGATCGAGACGACCGCGTGGTGCGGTTCGTGGAGAAGCCAGCCCGGGAAGACGTGTTCGGCGATCTCGCCAGCGCCGGCGTGCTCGTGCTTGAGCGCGCGCTGCTCGAGCGCATTCCCGATGCAGCGGTCTGGGACTTCGGGCGCGACGAGCTGCCCGCGCTGCTCGCCGACGGCGTGCCCGTGTACGGCGTGCCACTGCACGAGCAGGAGTACCTGATCGACATCGGGACGCCGTCATCCTACCGACGAGCGAGCAGCCTGTCTGCCGCCGGAGCCGGCGCAGCAGGGCGCAGTAGACTGCCCAATTGAGACGCCACGACGCCTCAACGCCTGCGGGGCCACTCCCCCAGATGCGGAGATGCAAATCAGCCCAACTACGGGATAGGTACGTGTTGCATGTGGGCTAGTACGGCTTGACTAATATACGACGAAGGGCGTACATTATCTGCACCGCCGCATCGTCCCAATTCGGACTTTTTGAGACGAACGACGAATCAGGACGGGTGGGGCGGGGGCGACGGGTGTAGCGCCACCATATTGTGGGTGGAACGGGATGGGCCAGGGTGGGCGCCTGACGGTCTCGGTGTGCAACGAGCGGGTGCGATGTGGTGGGCATCGGCGTTGTGCGGGCGAGACAGCAGGCAGTGAGCACCCGGCGTTCGCGGGGTAAAGGAGTCTGGCGCGGGCGGACGACGGCAACGTCGGCACAGAATGAGAAAGGTCTCAGTGGCTGACACCCACTGAGACCTGCGGCAGAGGCGGCTGGTGACCCTCCTCCAACCAAGAGGAGAACTATAGCAAGGGGAGTTTGGCGCGCTCAACGTCTGGGATGTTGACGCGGCAATTCGCGTTCGGCAGTGACGCCGTGCCCCCGGTTCCTTTCCCAGCCTGGGTGTGGGTGGGTTGAGGGCCGTGCTGAGTTTACCGATCCTGCGATCGTGGTCATAAGACGCTGAAGCCAGTTCGGTGCCCGACCCATGGCGGATGGTGCGGCTATCCGCCACCTAGCGGGGGATTGGGAACGATGGTGGACGGCTGGTTCGTGGCAAAGACCAAGTCACGACGTGAGGCTGCGGCTACGGCGGTTCTTCAGCAGCGAGGCATTGAGGTCTATTTCCCGACGGCTCCGGCCTCGGGCCGAAGCGCCGCCGCGCTGGCAGGACACGAAGCGCTCTTTCCGGGCTACATCTTCGTGCGTCTCGCGGTGGAGACGGAGCAGTGGCTGCTGGCCCGCTCCGCGCCCGGTGTGGCGTACTTCCTCGGGGATGGCGAGCGGCCTTCGCCGCTGCCTGCCGAGCTGATCGACGAGATCCGTGCGCGCGTCGATCTCCGACGTGGCCAGCGGAAGCTTTCCCCGTTTCAGCGAGGCGAGTCCGTGGTGATCAAGCATGGGCCGTTCTCGGGCCTGGAGGCAGTCTTCGACGGCTGCCTGACTGCACGCGGTCGCGTGCGCGTCCTGCTGGAGATCGTCCAGCGGCTCGTGCCCGTCGACCTCGACCTGGTGCAGCTCGCCAGAGCCGGCTGACTCGTTCGGCCCGCCTGTCTCCCCGCGGCCATGCCCCTTCGGCGGCATGGCGTGCTTCATGTCGCTTCCGGAGCCGCCGACCGCTTGCGCGGTGGGGGCTGTTTGCCTGTGACGGAAGGTCGCTGATGCAGAGTATCGATGCCCGCGATGCTGGCGCTGCCGCCGTGGACTACCTGAGCAGCCTGCGCGAGACGCTGGCGCTCGTGCCATCGCACGCCTTGAGCCAGGCGGTGGAGTGTGTGCTTGCAGCGCGTGAACTGGGACGGCGTGTCTACGTGTTCGGAAACGGGGGGAGCGCGGCGACGGCCAGTCACTTCGTGTGCGATCTGGTCAAGACGGCTGCTGTGCCTGGATTCCGTCCACTGCGCGCCTTCTCCCTGACCGACAACACCCCGTTGACCACCGCCATCGCCAACGACTGCGCCTACGACGAGACGTTCTCACGGCTGGTCGAAACGTACGTCGAGCCGGACGACGTCGTCATCGCGATCAGCGCCAGCGGCAACTCGCCGAACGTCGTGCGGGGCCTGGTCGCGGCGCGCGAGCAGGGCGCGACAACTATCGCCCTGCTCGGCTTCGACGGCGGCGAGGCGCAGCGCTACGCCGACATCGCGCTGCATGTGCCTTGTCGCCACTACGGACTGGCCGAAGACGCGCACGCAGCCATCGGCCACGCGATCACGGCGGCGGTGCGTGCCGCGCTGGAGTCTGAACGCAGCGATATGCTCGTGCGCCTCGCCGGCGACGTGGCTGCTGCCGTCCAGGCTCGAACCGAGGGATAGGCGAACCGATCATGGACTGCACGGAGCAGGGCTGCACGGAACAGACGATGCGTGGTGTCTCCGCTGGACGGGGCGCGGCAACGACGGCGGCTGCTCGTCCGGGCCGCCGAGCGTCCGCATCAGGTCATCTCGCGCAGCGCCGGGCGGGGCGGCTGTTGTTCCGCCTTGCGCTGTCGGCGTTCCTGCTGGCCACCTTCATGGTGGGCGGGAGCGTGGGTCCAACGACCGGCGCCATCCAGGCCGACGAATCCCACGAGCACGAGCCGGCTGCGGCGGTTGGCCTGTGTGGCGAGTCGATGGATGCCTGGCACCCGCCGACCGTCGACGGATGCTCGACCGGCCACGAGCATGGCGATGCGCCGCCCGCCTGGCTGACCGACGCCGGCTACAGCGTGTCGTTTCATGGCGCGTTCAACACCAGCGCCATGGAGAACACCCACAAGCACGCCGGCATGAAGGGGTTCCTCGCGCGGTTCAACGACGTGGATATCTACTTCCGCGTCCACGCCTCGTCGAATGTGCTCGACCGTGCGGCGCGCTTCCACTCGTACGAGGTCTGGGCGCGTGACCCGTCTGGCGGCGTGTCGCACTGGCAGGGCTGGTACGATACGGGCGACCCGATTGCCGACCGCATCCCCCGCACCCAGTCCGATCCCGGCCGCCGGCCGATCATGCTGGTTGTCGACCGGGCAAGCTGGGACAACGGCGTCAAGTGCGAGCAGTGGTACGCCACCACCGCGTCCTGGGGCTGGGACTTCGGCTGGACGATCTGCGGCATCAACGCCCTGTTCTATCCCGGCGAGCACCTTGAACAGGACCGAGCGTTCTGGAAGGCGCCGCCAGACGGGCCGGGCGTGGGCGGCGTGCGTCGTCTGGAGGCCGCGTGGTACGGCGCATCGATGCCAGGGCGCGACCACCCCACCGGCGTCTTCTGGGCCACCCAGTTCGGCCAGATCGTCGACGGGCCGGAGGCGCCGGAGTGCACAGGCCAGACCGTCCGGGCCGGACAGTCGTACGGCAACGTCTGCCTGGAGCAGTTCATCGCGCCGAGCATGAGCCCGGTCAAGTTCCCGAACAACGCCGTCCAGAAGGATTTCGACACCGCCGGAGCGCACGCTCCGAACTAGTGGGGATGGGTGGGGCGCCGGCGCGCAGGGCCATCCTGCTGCTGGAGGTCGGGCGCGCCGCCCGCCCTGTTGGCCCTGCCCGGGTGTCCCCACGGCAAGGATGCCGTTCCGTTCTCCGCGGTCATCACCTCTGAACAGATCACGCATGCAGCGTTGTTGCTGCACCGGCGCGAGGAGAAGCCATGGTCGTCGTCGAGAGCCGTCCCGCGAACCCCAAGCCGAACGGCACGATTCACCTGGAGCCCGCCGTCAGCATCTCGGCCGTGCTCCCAGCCTACAACGAAGAGGCGGCCATCGAGCAGTCGGTGCGGCAGATGTCGTCGGTGCTGCGCTCGCTGGTCTCTGACTTTGAGGTCATTGTCACGAATGATGGCTCGCGCGACCGGACCGGGGACGTCCTGGCCCGCCTGAGCCAGGAGGCCGATCTGCATCTGCGCGTCGTCACCCATCCGACGAACCGGGGCTATGGCGCGGCCCTGGCCAGCGGATTCGACGCCGCCTCGAAGGATCTCATCTTTCTGACGGACGGCGACCGGCAGTTCGACGTGAGCGAACTGGCCCGCTTCGTCCCACGGATGGATGCCCAGACCGACATGGTGATCGGCTGGCGGCGCAAGCGGGCCGATCCGCCGATGCGGCTGCTGAACGCCTTCGGCTGGAAGCTGCTGGTCAACGGCCTCTTTGGCTACACGGCGAAGGACGTCGATTGCGCCTTCAAGCTGTTCCGCCGGGACGTCTGGCGCGGCGTCCAGGTGCAAGCGCGCGGCGCAACGTTCAGTGCGGAGCTGTTGGTGAAGGCGCGCCGACTGGGTTTCCGGGTGCAGGAGCTGCCCGTAGAGCACTTCCCACGCACCTCCGGCAGCGCGACCGGGGCCCGGCCGGCCGTCATCGTGCGGGCGTTCCGCGAGCTGTTCGCGCTCTGGTGGAGCCTGGACCGTCAGCTCGTGTCTGACGCGCACCGGGCGACGTCCGTCCGGCCCGGGACCGCCGCCCGGTAGAGCCGCGCCGGGCGGGCCGCCGATCACTGGCCCGCTCACACCCTTTCATGCCATCTCGCCTGGGAAGGATCCTCGCCGATGCGGACACCGACCTGGATCACGGCCATCCGAGCGCTGCGCCGTCCTGGCCGTCCTGGCGGGCTGCCGTTCGCGCGCAGCGGTATCGTCGTGCTCCTGGCCTTGTGTCTGGGCCTGCTGGATCGGTCAGCGGCGTCGGCCCATATCCCCGACGATCCGAAGGCCGAGCGCTGGCCGTATCGGGGCCTGGAGACGGCACAGGGGCCGGTCACCCGCACCGCCAGCGCCCTCGCCGCGCCACAGTACGCTGCCGTCAGCACGGACGGCGGGTCGGCGGCTGTCTGGCAGCGTATGGCCCTGGCCCCGAACGATCCGGCGCAGGTCGGAGCGTGGTCACCCGTCGCATCCTGGCCGATTGTCGCGGTGCACCTGGCGCACCTGCCGAACGGCGACCTGCTGGCGTTCGACGCCTGGGAGAAGAACGGCGCGCCCACGGCGCAGCTCTGGACGCCCGGTGGAAACACGTTCCACGCCGTGCCGAATCTGCTTGCCCAGATCTTCTGCGCCGGGCAGGCGATGCTGGCCGACGGCCGCACCATCACCGTTGGCGGGTACATCGAATCGTCGTTCGGCATTCGTGACACCAACATCTTCGACGGCGCCACCGGCCAGTGGTCTCGGGCGGCGGACATGGCCTACCCGCGCTGGTACCCCACGGCGCTCACGCTGGGCGATGGCCGCGTGCTGACCATCGGCGGCGAGCGCGAGCCAAACGTGTACGTGAGCGTGCCCGAGGTGTACTCGCCAACGGCCAACCGCTGGACGCAGCTCACCGGCGCGGCCCGTGAGTCCTGGAACTACCCGGGGCTGCACAACCTGCCGTCCGGCCTGGTGTTCATGGTGGCCGGGCCTGACGGTCAGAGCATGACCTTTGATGTCGGGCGCGAGCACTGGCAGAGCGTCGGCTTCTCGCCGTCCCCGAACGGCGTGTCGGTGGAGTACGCCCCGGGCAAGATCGTGACGGCCGGCAACCTCCCCCGCGCGACGGCCACCGGCGTCATCGACATGACGGCGGCGCAGCCACGCTGGCGCGAGACCTCGCCGATGGCGTATCCACGGCACCAGTTCAATCTGGTGCTCTTGCCCGACGGCAAGATCATGGCCCTCGGCGGCTCTGACAACGAAGACCTGACATCGACCACGGGCATCCTGCCGACTGAGCTGTGGGATCCAGCCACCGAAGCCTGGACGACCTTGCCGTCGCTGCAGGATCTGCGGATGTATCACAGCACCGCCAGCTTGTTGCAGGATGGCCGGGTGCTGGTGGCGGGCGGTTTCCGCCAGCGGTGGACTACCCAACGGCGCAGCTCTACTCGCCGGCGTACCTCTTCCAAGGACCCCGTCCGACGATTGCCAGCGCGCCGAGTGCAGCCGTGCACGGGCAAGCGGTGGAGGTTCAGACGCCGAGCGCGGCGAGCCTGTCGGGCGCGGTGCTGGTCCGGATGGCGTCGGTGACGCACTCGATCAACTCGGATCAAGTGCGGCTGCCTGTCGCGCTGACCCAGGTGGCCGGCGGCGTCCAGTTCACCGTGCCCGCGAATCCGCACGTCGCACCGCCGGGCGCCTACATGCTGTTCCTGATGAGCGATCGCGGCGTGCCGTCCGTCGCCAGCATCCTCCAGATCTCCGGTGGCACGGCGACCTCACCGCCCCCGCCGCCCAGCGACGCACAGGCGCCGGCCGCGACCGGGCCGGCCACCATCGCCGATGGTTTCGAGGCGACGGCCTTTGCCGATGGTGGCTGGACGCCAGTGATGCAGGGCAGCGGCGCGGTCGTCGAGCTGGTACACGCCCCGGTCGGCGCGGGTACGCAGGCCGCCCGCATGGCGACCCAGACCCAGACCTCGGGACAGCAGGCGCTGGTCGAGCGGCCGCTGACGTGGCCGGCCTCGCACGTGCTGTACGCGCGCGCCCGGTTCACGCCCGAGGCCACCCGGATCCAGTCCCAGGCCCGCATCATGGCCTTGAACACCCGTGGGCCAAACGCCTGGGTGACACGTGCCGGCTTCGCACTCGGCGCAAGCACCTTCAGCGCCATCTTCACGACGCGAGACGGCGTGCTGCGAACGATGCCGACGCCGGTCGCCTATCAGGCGGGGCAGTGGTACGACCTGGCCATCGTCTTCGACGGTCGGCATGAGGATGCGCGCCTCACGTTCTTCATCAACGGCGTGGAAGTCCACTCGGTCCTCGATGCAGGCGCGGGCACCCACACCGACCTGCCGGCGTCGCTGGCACTCGGGTTCGCGCCGGTGTCATGGATGCAGAACAATGGGGCCGTCGTGTTCGACGACGTGAGCGTCTTCGACGGCGATCCCGCCGGCGGCGTCTTCCCGACTGCGACGCCAACCAGCCCCCTGACGGCAACGCCGACCAGCCCTTTGACGGCGACGCCGCCCACAACCCCGACCGTGACGCCAACCGCCTCGGCGACGGCGACCGTTCCGACAGGGCCAACGGGCAGCACCGTGGGCGTCACCATCGCCAGCTTCGCGTTCCAACCGCGGACGCAAAACGTGTTCGTGGGCGACACCGTCGTCTGGACGAATCAGCACGACCGTACCCACTCCGCCACCAGCAGCGGAGGATTCTGGGACTCCGGGTTCCTCACGCCGGACAGCTCGTTCAGCCAGACGTTCACGACGCCCGGCACGTACACCTACGTCTGCAAGATCCACCAGAGCATGACCGGCGCCATCGTCGTGTCCGAGCGCCCCACACCGACCGTTCCACCGGTCACCACCATCGACAGCACCGACAGCCAGCTCGTGTTCGCAGGCTGGTGGCCGACACGATCCGATACGAGCGCCATCGGCGGCTCGGAGCGGATCGGCGAGTTCGGCGGCGACAGCGCAACCGTAGCTTTCACTGGCACGTCTGTCACGCTGGTCTACGGCCAGGACACCGACCGAGGCCAGGCACAGATCTGGCTGGACGGACAGCCCATCGACATGTTGGATCAGTTCGGCGGGGCGCAGAGCCAGCGAGCCACGACGTACAGCGCCGGCCCAGGCGTCCACACGCTGCGGGTAGTCGTGAACCGCACCAAACAGGCCGGCTCATCAGGATATGGCGTCGGCGTGGATGCGGTGATCCTCGGGGCGAGCGGCCCGCCGGTCGGGACCAGCACGCCCACGGCAACGACAGTGCCAACCATGACGAGCACGAGAACACCAACGCTGATGGCTGCTCCGACGGCGACACTGGCGCTCACGGCAACCACCACCCCCACGACAGTGCCGACGGCCACGGCCACACCGACCGCGACCGTCGCCCCGGCGGAGACATCGACGCCCACGGCGACTGCCACACCGCCGGCAACCGCCACGGCCACACGAACGGCGACGCCAGCTCCCAGCCCAACCCAGACGCTGACGCTGACGCTGACGCCGATCATCACGCTGACGCCGACCCTGACCCCGACGCCGGCTCCAGGCGTCACCATCGACAGCACCAGCAGCCAGATCGCGTTTGCCGGCTGGTGGCCCACGCAGACCGACAGCGCCGCCATCGGCGGCTCGGAGCGTGTGGGAGAGTTCGGGGGTGACGCAGCGGCTGTCACGTTTACCGGATCGTCGGTTACGGTGGTCTACCACCAGAACACAAACCGGGGACGCGCACAGATTCGGATCGACAACGTGGCGGTGGCGATGTTGGACGAGTACGGCCCATCCCTGGCGCAGAAGACGGCGACCTACGGGGTGGCGCCCGGCCCGCACACGTTGCGCATCGTGATCAATCGCACCAAACAGACCACGTCGAGCGGCTACTTCGTCGGTATTGACGCCGTCATCGTGGACGGTGCGCCGCAGACGCCCACCGCTACCCTCGCCTCCACGCCCGCCGCTACACCCACGGCGACGCGCATGCCAACGGCCACCGCCGTCGCGGCCGGACCGATCGACGAACCGAGCGTTGGGAGACGCCAGTACTCTGGCCGCGGGTTGTAGGCGTCGCGCCGGGATACCCGGCCGAGCGGCCGGCTGCGTCGCTGGCGGCAATGGGCAACTGTTCGCCGGGCGGCGGCGCCTGTGCGGGGCGTCGCCCGCTGATACGCGGTGGCCTGACGGGCGTAGCCCAGTGGCCTGTCAGCCATGAACGACCGGGTCGGGTTACTCGACGCTTCCCCCGTCATCCCGAACGACGTGAGCGTGCGAACGCAGTGGAGGGATCTTCCTCACGTAGCCACAACGGGGAAGATCCCTCCACTCTGCTCGCACGCTCGCTCCGCTCGGGATGACGGGTACGACGCCGCCTTCTGCGTGGTGGAGTATTAGCTCGTCGTCTTTTCGCCCCGCACGATCAGGCAAACGCACAGCAGGAGGTAGGCGATGTACACCAGATACGGCGTGCGAAACTCGGACCGCGAGACGGGCCAGATCAGCGGGACCGATCCGGTGCCCATGTCCCGGATGAGCTGGGTTCCCGCGCCAATGGCCGCGCAGGCGAGTGGCCAGCGGAGCTGACGCGGAGCGAGCGCGGCGGTGACCGCAACCAGGCCGACCGACACGGCTGAGTGGGTCAAGGGCCGTTCGGTCGTGGACGTGAGGATGCGGTACCCGAGGTGGTGCGGAACGTGATCGGCGTCGAGGAGCGTCGCCCCGGCCAGCGTGCCGCCGACGCTCATCCGCGAGCGTGGCAGCGCGAACGCGCAGTGCGTGAGCAGCGCGGTGACGACGTGTCCCGCTTCGTCCAACAGCCCCGCGATGACGAGCGGCCACCGTCGTTGGCGGAACCGGTCGATGACCAGCACCGAGGCGAGGCCGGCCAGCGGCAAAGCCGCGCGCGCACGAAACATGAGCATCCCTCCGGTGAATGGATAGTAGTGACGCACCTGCACCGGCAGGTGACAGTGCAACAGAGATCGGGCAGCCCCCCGGCAGCCCCGTCTGGCGAGAGCATGCAGCCCGGCTTGCAGGCGCGAACCGTCCCGAGCGTACGCGGGCTCGTACTCCACCACGCAGAAGGCGGCGTCGTACCCGTCATCCCGAGCGGAGCGAGCGTGCGAGCGCAGTCGAGGGATCTTCCCCTGGACACCCCTGCGAGGAAGATCCCTCCGCTCCGCTCCTTCCTCGCGTAGCTTGCCCTGAGCTTGCCGAATGGGGTCGAGATGACAGACCCGTCACATCCAGCATGGCAACGTACTAGCTGCGACCTGCCACGCTGACCCCAGCCCCGAATGGACGCGGTGACCGTGAACAAGATCGTCGATTTTGCACGTAGAGCGCGAACAGTACCACGACACACATCGCGCTGCGGAAGCGAGCTCTGCCTATGCTGGCGTCGGAGTGGTGTGGATATGGACGAACATGACACCTCGGAATTGGATCGCGCTATGGCAGCGTGGCCCCAGGCGAGCCTTGAAGCGCGCCTGTCCGAAGCCGTGTGTATCCTGCGGGACGCGCTCAGAGGCGTCGCTGAGCGATACTTGCCGGGCGACCCGCTCCCATGCTTCTGCGTGCGATTTCCGCATAATGTGCACGACGATTGGTGCACGAGTGCAAGGCATGCCCTGGAAAAGTCGGTCATGATCGACTTTGATGCGCGGCGCTCGATACTTCGGCCAGACTTCCGCGAATAGCCCCCTCTCCGGTAGGCCGGCCGCATAGCGCCTATGTGCGGCCGCATGATCGGCTCTAGAATAGAACATATGTCTGACACTGATGTGTCCTGGGCAGCGTCTTGCTTTGCAGGATTGCTGCCCATTTTTGCGTTCAGAAGTCGCACAAGAAAGCTGACATGTTTTTGTTCGGGAAGCATGGACTTCTCTGCCATCTGGTGCAGTATGATCGACAGGTGATTTGCATGACATCTTGAAAACCCGAGTAAGCGCTCCGCGCGTACTTCACTCAGGTTCCACTCATCACTTCCGGGCCGGAATTTCCGTTCCCAACGTGGAGACATGGCGTCAAGTGATGGGATGGGCGCCAGTATGACCATCGACGCCCGAAGGATGATCCATTTTGTATCGGCATGGCATCCTGCTGGACGTGTGGGAAACGGATTGAGCGGCGATGTGGAGGGCTAGCGTGGGTGTATTGCTCGTGTATCAACGGATCCTTGCGGTGATGGTGGTCGTTACGCTTGGGGCGCTGGTGTTCGGGCAAGCTGACGCAGACGCCTCAGCGCTCAATCGCGGGGCATCCGGTGCGCACATCGACTCACGGCTGGCACTTCGTGGAAGCAGCTCCAGCGCGGTCTATCAGACATCGTCCGACAGTGCGCTGATCTTTGATGGCAACACATCCCGTGCGACCGGATCTGCCTTTGCCGGTCAAGAGGGTCGTCAGACCGTCGAAGTATGGGTCTCGCCCGCTACAAGCACCGAGAATGGCACCATCGTCTTTACGCGAAATGATGCCGACAATCAAGGCTGGTTGCTGGAGCTGTCCAACGGCCAGGTGACGCTCTGGGTGGCCGATGGCACGACGGATCGCTCGGTCACGAATACGGCCGTGACGTTGTTGGCCGGCTCCTGGTATCACGTCGCCGCGACATACGATCCGACGACGCGGCTCGGCCAGGTCTACGTCAACGGCACGCCCGGTGCGGCCGGCGATGTCGGCCAGATCAGCACCTGCGGCAACTGCCTGCCACTCCGCATGGGCGGCTATGCGTCATTTCCGTATTTTGGCGGGCAGGTAGACGAGCTGCGGATCTCCTCAGGCTTGCGCTACACGGCGGCGTTCACCCCGCTGTCCGGGCCGTTTGATCCCGATGCGACGACCCTCGCGCTCTACCATTTCGATGAGGGAACGGGGCAGGCGGCCGCCGATGCATCTGGGAACGCTGGCCCGCTGACGCTCGGCCTCACGTCCGCCACCGAGGCGGCTGACCCGGCGTGGGCCAGCGTGTCCACCCCATTTGGCGGCGCGACGGCGGCGGCCACGGCGACGCCGCCGCCGGTCACCACCGTGGACAGCACCAGCGCGCAGATCACCTTCACCGGCTGGTGGCCCACTCAGACGGATGCGGCGGCTATCGGCGGCTCGGAGCGGGTCGGCGAGTTCGGCGGTGACGCCGTCTCGTTCCCATTCACCGGCTCGTCCGTGACGGTGGTGTATCGACAGAACACGAACCGGGGCCGCGCACAGGTGCTGATCGACGGCACGGCGGTCGGAACGCTGGACCAGTACGGCGCGTCCCAGGCCCAGACCGCGGTGACGTATCCCGTCACCTCGGGCGCGCACACGCTCCGCCTGGTCGTACAGCGGACCAAGCAGACCGCGTCGTCAGGCTACTTCGTCGGCGTAGACGCCTTCCGGGTCGCCGGAGGCGCCGCGCCGACCTCGACGCCAACGCCGACGACCGCGCCCACCTCCACGGCGACGCGCACGCCGACGGCCACCAACACGACGGTGCCGGCGGCGACTGCGACGCCAACCCGGACGCCGACCAGGACGGCGACAGCGACGAACACCGCGCCCCCCACCGCGACGGCCACATCCGCTGTACCGCCGACGGCAACGCGGACACCCACGCCAAGCAACACCGTGCCGCCTGCGGCCACCGCCACTGCCACCCGTACGCCAACGGCGACGGCCACGACAGCGGCGACAGCCACCGCAACTGCCACGCCAGCGACGGGCACGACGGTGGACAGCACCAGCGCGCAGATCACCTTCACCGGCTGGTGGCCGACCCAGACCAATGCCACCGCATTTGGCGGCTCGGAGCGCGCGGGCGAGTTCGGCGGCGATGCGGCGTCCTTCTCGTTCACGGGGACCACGATCTCGCTGATGTACCGCCAGGACTCGAACCGGGGACAGGCGCAGATCCTGATCGACGGCAATCAGGTAGCGGTCCTCGATCAGTACGGTACGGCCCAGGCGCAAAAGCTGGCGACCTACACCGTCGCACCGGGCGCGCACACGATCCGCGTGGGCGTCACCCGCACCAAGCAGGCAGCGTCCAGCGCCTACTTTGTCGGCGTTGACGCTTTCGTGGTGGGTGGCGCAGCAGCAACCGTGACGCCGACGACCGCCCCGGCCACGGCGACCGCGACACGGACCCCCACGGCCACCGGCGTGCCGGCCGCAACCGCGACCGCGACACGGACCCCCACGGCCACATCAACCCCGACCACGGTCGCCACGCCAACCAACACACCCACCGGTGGCGGCGGGACGGTGCTCGAAGGCTTTGAGGCGGCGAGCGGCTGGCAGGTGACCACGGGTGTCAGCGGGACCGGCGCGGTCCAGCGAAGCTCGGCGATCCCGGCGGCCGGCGGCAGCTTCTCGGCCCTGGCCACCACCAGTGGCAGCGGCAGCACAGCCTCCGTCCGCGTGGGATTCACCGATGCCGCGGGCAGCCACACCTGGCAAGAGCGGCCGGGCACCTGGCGGTGGCAGCGCGCCAGCGTGTACGTGCCATCGGCGACCGTGAACGCGCTCGGGGCCTCCGAGTACCTGACCGTTGGCCGCATGTGGGCCAGTGGGGCCGGCTACGGCTGGTCGCTGCGGGTACGACAGGGCGGCGAGCTGTACGCCGTGGGCCAGCGTGACTGGGACAACCAGCCGATCGAGTTCCGCGTGTACGGCCAGGTCCCCCGCGACCGCTGGTTTGACCTGGAGCTGGGCCTGCACACGCAATCTGGCCCTGGCGTCAAGCGCGCCTTTGCCTTCCTGATCGACGGGTCGTTCTACGGCTGGTACCACCAGGGGCGGATGCAATCCGAGACCTACGACCAGTCCGCCATCGGCATCGTTGAGACCAACAGCGCGGATGCGCTCTCCGTGTACGTGGACGAGTGGCGGCCGGCCGGGACTGCCGCACTGCCAACCGGTCCGGATGGGCGGTCCACCGCCAACGTGCAGGAGCAAGACTACCGAACGCAGAGCGGCGTCCAGTGGCAGATCGACTGGACGACCTGGGCGAACGACCTGCGGCTCGTCGGTACGCATGGCCTGTACAGCGCGACGGACCGACTGCAGTCAGGGCGCAACATCGACCGCATGCCGACGCTGACCAGCGGCTGGGCGGAGATCGAGATCGGCTGGCCGAACGGGACGCCGCCGACACAGCCCGCAAACGGGACCTACTTCGGGCCGATGGTTGGCTTCCGCAAGGAGATCAACCGCGAGCAGAACCTTGAGATCATCCCCATCGGTCGCGGGGGCGGCAACGTCGGGCTGGTCTTCGAGGCCTGGAACGGCAGCGGCCCGACGATCCTGGCCGAGTGGCCGCTGCCAACGGCCTCAATCGGCGGCGGGAGCCACATCCCGGAGGCGGGAGACATCATCCGTACGCGCTGGGACCAGGTGTCCGCCACGCAGCTGCGTGTCCGCGCCAGCTACTACGATGCCAGCGTGGCCCAATGGTACACCGACGTGATCGATCTGACGGTGAATCCGACGAGCCTCGCCGGCATCGACTACACCGATGGCTTCCATACGGCGTCGTCCGTGACCATCGACACCACGGCCTACTCGATTCGCCGCTTCAAGCTCGGCCTGCCGGCGACCTACCCAACCCCGTAGGCCGAACGCCTCACCGCTGCAAGACGCCCCCGGGAGACTGCTCGATCCAGCAGCCTCCCGGGGGCGTCTTTGTGTGCTGAGGGTTCCCGCGGGCGTGTCGCCAGTGTGACAGCGCCTGGCCCCATTCCTGCGAGAACATAGTATGGTCGGAGCTGACCGCGCCGCACGTCGATGGTGCGCCCCGCGCCATACTGCTCGATCCACGCCGGCATGTGCGTCGTTTCGGCGAGGCAGGCGCGCACCCATCACATTTCAGGGGTGCTGTACGTTATCTGACCAAATCCTCCATGCGGAGCAGGCCATGCTGATCGGTGGACTCATCGTAGGTTGGGCGCTCGCGATTGGCGCCATTCTTGCCGGTTGGTCTCGCCTGCACCAGAACGACCGAGCGGTGCGTGGCATTCGTGAAGAACTGCACGAGATCGGCGCGGACGAGCCGGGGTACGAGCTGAGCGAGGCCGGCTGGGCCACGCGCCAGCGGCCAGCCTAGTTCCGACCGACCCTCGCTCCTGCCGCCCGTCGTTCCTGCCGCCCGTCGTTCCTGCCGCGTCTACGACAGCCGGCGAACGAGCCGAACGGCCTCGCCGAGGTCGTCGTAGGTCAGCGCCATGCAGGCACAGCCCCGCAGGAGATCGAGCGCGGCGTGGACGGCGGCTGCTCCCAGGGTGCCGTGGTTGAAACACTGGCTCAGGAGGAGCGTCAGCGTCTCGATGCGCGAGAGCTGACGCAGGTGCGCCGTCACGCCCCGTTGCCGCTCCAGCACGACCACGAAGCGCACGGGCAGCGGCGCAGCCGGCCACGCATCCGCCGATGGCGTCAGGAAGGTGACCGGCGTCTCGCCAAAACGAGCGGCGGCCGGTTCCTCGATCTGCTGGCCCCACTGCTGGCTCAACAGCGTCGGGCTGCCCGCCTTCAGCGTGATGCTCCGGACAAACGGCAGGCACTGCTGGCGCTCTCGGTCATACAGGACCACGTCGTCCCCGAAGCAGCGCATCCCGCTGGCGACCAGCGCCGCGACCAGGGTGCTCTTGCCGCTGCCTGACGGCCCAGGAAACAGGATACAGGCGTCCTGGTTGCTGACCGCTCCCGCATGGATGAGCAGCAGCCGGTGACGTAGCTGCTCGGCGAGCGCCGTGGTGACGAGCGCTTCGGCACTCGCCTGTGCGTCGCCGATGCTCGTGAGGAGCCACTGATCGTCGCCGGAGCGCACATGGTACCGGCCGTGGGTGTCGGCGTCCCGCTCGACGGTCACCGTGGTGCGCAGGCCCGCCGGCGCTTCGATCAGCCACGGTGGCGGCGGCGGAAACAGCGCGGCCACGCCTTGCACCATGGGTGATGGGCCGACGACGTCCACGCGGGCGCTCAAGAGGGCCAGCGTGACGCGCCCCGGCTCGTGCTCGGCCGTCGCCCCAGAATGGCTGGCCGTCACCGCGTCAGGCGGGGGCCCGCATCACGCGGACGCCCTGGCATCTTCAAGAAGTCCTGCCCGCTTCAACTGTGCAAGCACATGGAGCACGTCAACCTGGGCAAGCTCGACGCCGATCCCGTACGTCGCGGCGAGGCCGCGCGCGATCTCCTCGACAGAGTGTGTGCCATCACACCAGTCCCAGATGACCGCGCCCGTGTGGTTGAGGGTGTGATATGCGCCGGACGTGACGTCGATCAGGATGACGTGGTCATCGAGCGTCGCCGTCTCGATCTCGGAGCGTCGTCGTGGATCGAGCATGCGCGGGCGTTCGCGTCTCCGTGTCCGTTGCGTCCCGCGGGGGGGACATCCAGGCGGCATCGGCGCGTCAACGCACCGGCGCGCGAGAATCTCATGGCTGGCGGGGCGACGAGCACCCCGGCCGAACTAGTGGCCGCGAGGGGGCAGCGGAAGCCCTGGCACATCGGCGCGGCGTCGCGGCTTGTCTGGGGCATGCTCTTGCTGGATCGGTGCGACCCGGCCATGGGAGCGGTCGATCGACCCAACAGCATGGGCGGTGGCGCTGCCGAATGTCCGCAACTCAGGCTGAACGTAGCTCGCGGCAAGGAGGCCGCCCGTCGCTGCGAGCGTCCCCTTCAGGACGGCTCGACGGCCTCGCCTGGACTTGCCCTCCGGCCTGGCGGCGTTGTCCGCCGAACCGCCCGAGTGATCCGTCGATGCCGGCTGGTCTGAACTCATGATCAGTTTCCCCGCTACTCAGAGTTCGTGATTTACCCTTCAAGTCTAGCGCGCTCGTCGTAGTCATGCACAACTCAAGGTGGCAAAATGGGTGATTTTCGGTGACTTTTCACAAGACTGTTAGAAAACTGCCCGTCACAACGCCAGTCGCCAGCGCGGCGCCGTCAGCGCAGTCGCTCGCGTGTTGCGCGCACCGTGTCGAGCGCTGCTCGCACGCCCCTTGAAAGACGTTCCGGTCGCAACATCGCGCGAAGATACGCCGTTGGGGATGTCTGTTCGACGGGCTGGAGATGGGTCACGCGGTGTGGCCCCGGCAGCAGCCGTTGCGCGAGGGTGGCGAGTTGCGTGCGTGCCGAGCAGCCGCTGACCAGCGACAGCTCGACGGCCGTATCGTGCAGGACACGGCTGCCGTCGTCTGGCACGAGCGAGGGGTCAAGGATCGAACCGGTCCGCAAGAGGGCTGTCAACACCCTGGTGAGGGGGCGCGGCGGTGCGAGCTGCGCCAGCACCGCGTGCGGGACCGGCGCGCCGAGCCAGCCGCGCGCCAGGGCCAGCGGCCAGATCACCGCGCCACTGACGTGCGCCGCTCGCGCCCGCGAGACCAGTTCGGGCCAGTCGATGCGATCGTGGCTGGTGAGGGCCAGGATATCGGCGAGCGAGCGGATGGGCATGCGCGTGTAGCGATGCCCGTAGGAGAGATGCACGCTCACGTGGATCAGCGCGTCGACCGGATCGAGCTCGCGGACCGGGACGCCGAGGATGCTCACCGGGCGGGCGCGCTGGAGCATCGCACCGATCTCTACGCGGTACGGAGCGGTGTCCTCGACCAGCCCACGATGCAGCTCGACGGCAATCGAGTGGTCGGGCGGCTGGAGCGGCGGCAGGTGCTGATGAGCAGCAGGAAGCGCCGGCCCCGGGACCAACGTATAGCCCGCCTGCGCCAGGCACGTTGCCGCCCTGCCGATCTGGTGCTCCGGCAGCAGCACGTCAACATCGGAGAAGAGGCGCGAGGCCGGATTCGGGTAGCGGGTGTAGGCCAGGGCGGCGCCCTTGAGGACGACGGGATCACAGCCCGCGTCAACCAGGGTTTGGAGCGTCAGGCGGACACCTGGATCCTGAACGCGCAGCCGCTGCTCCACGGCGAGGGCCGCCCCGAGATGCACCAGGCGGCGCACGTCGTCTGGGGCAACCTGTTGCTCATCCTGGAGGACGGCGTCGAGCGCCGGCAACACGGTCTGGGTGGTCGCGCACTGGATGAGCAGGGTCCACTGCTGCACGGCCGGCAGCGGACGAGCCTCCACACCGCAACTGCGCCGGACGCACTCCAGCAAGAACCGCTGCTCTGGTGAGAGCGGCGTCCGGAGCCAGGTGGACGACCGTTTGGTGTTAGCGAGCACGGAAACGGCCGGTGCGGCGCCCCGAAGCCTGCGTTACTGAGCGCCGATGCTGGTGAGTCATGACACCGTCAGTATTGTGACATTCGACTGGTAACCGCCCGCTATAGAGCACATCTCGTTCCCGCTGCCGCCCCGGATCGTGCCGTCTGCGCGCAGCTAGTGGCTCGTCTGGCGTCAATCGCAGGGTCGCTCAGTACCGGTCGTCATCCCGACCCCATTCGGCACGCTCAGGGCAAGCTACGCGAGCTACGAGCACACCCCTCTCGTCATCCCGACCGCGGCGACATACCACCTCCCCGCCGTCATCCCGACCGCGGCGAGGAACGAGCGGAGTGAAGGGATCTTCTCCTTCTGTAGCGTGAGGAAGATCCCTCGACTTCGTTCGCACGCTCACTCCGCTCGGGATGACGGGGGAGGGAGCAGCCTCACGTCGCTCGGGATGACGGTGAGGCGGCGGCAGAGGTCCAACTCGGTCGTTCATGACTGACAGGCCACTAGAACGCCGACGCCCCGCCACCGACGAACGTCTTCCAGCTGCCACAGGCGTCGGAGATGGTCAGCGGCACCGTCACCGCCCCCGGACTCAGCCGCCGCAACACAAATGAAACCTGGAGCGCGCCGGCCGGCGGTACATAGGACTGACCCGGTGCGAGGTTCGTCGGGCCGCCGCTGATGTCAAACCGCACCGACCCGACCACGCCAGCGCCGCCAGCCCCGCCGAAGTCGATCCGGGTGAGACCGCCGCAGGCGGCCTGCGTGCTGACCGTGACGAGCAACTGTCCTGGCGCGCCGGCCTGCGTGGTCAGGCGGATTCGGTTCTGCGGCGCTGAGGCCGTCGACCCGATCGCGAACGCGTCGATGCCGACGAAGTAGTTGGACGAGGCGGCCTGTTTGGCACGGCTGACGACAACCCGAACCGTGTGGGTGCCGGCCGAGACCGAGTAGGTGACGGTTTTCTGGGCCTGCGCTGTCCCGTACTGATCGATCAGGCCGACTGCCAGGTTGTCGATGCTGACCTGGGCCTGCCCGCGATTCGTGTCCTGGCGGTAGACCAGGGTGATCGATGTGCCGGTGAACGTGAGCTCGGCGCTCGAGCCGCCGAACTCGCCGACGCGCTCCGAGCCGCCGATGGCCGCCGTGTCGTTCTGGGTCGGCCACCAGCCCGTGAACGTGATCTGGGCGCTGGAGCTGTCAACGATCAGCGACCCACCCGCGTCAGGGGTGGCGGTGGGCGTGGCCGTTGGCGTGCGCGTCGGGGTGCGCGTCGCCGTTGGCGTGGTGGGCTGGGGCGTGTTGGTGGCCGTCGGGGTACGGGTCGCCGTCGGGGTGCGGGTCGCCGTCGGGGTGCGGGTCGCCGTGGCAGTGGGCCCGGTGGCCGTGGCCGTCGCGGTCGGCGTGCGCGTCGCGGTAGCGGTGGCAACGGGCGCGGTGACGGTGGCTGTCGGGGTGGCGGTAGACGAGACCGGCGAGGTGGGGGTCGCGGTGCCCGTGCCGCCGGAGCCGCTGTGGCGGAAGACCGACAGCTCGCCGCCGTTCCCCGAGACGATCACGT